>JBBRHT010000078.1:0-8672 GCA_038222295.1 Lysobacterales bacterium | reverse complement strand
GCAGACGCCGATCCTGGCGCTGGGATGGGCGATCCTCATCGGCGGCGTCGTGCAGCTGCTGTTCCTGCTGCCGCAACTGGGGAAGCTCGACCTGCTGGCGCTGCCGCGCTGGGGCGCCCGCCATCCGGATGTACGCAGGGTGATGCGATTGATGGTGCCGACCTTGTTCGGCTCGTCGGTCGCGCAGATCAACCTGCTGCTGGACACCGTGATTGCGTCCCTGCTTGTGGCGGGCTCGCAGACCTGGCTGTCGCAGGCCGATCGATTCCTTGAATTGCCACTGGGAGTCTTCGGCATCGCGCTGGGCACGGTCATCCTGCCGACGCTGTCGCGCCACCACGTCAATACCGACCACGTGGGATTTTCCAGGGCCCTGGACTGGGGGCTGCGCACGACGCTGATGATCGCCGTCCCGGCGATGCTCGGTCTCATGCTGCTGTCGGTCCCTCTGGTCGCCACGCTGTTCCAGCATGGGCAGTTCAGGCCGTTCGACACACGGATGGCGGCCTTGTCGGTGTTCGGCCTGAGCTTCGGCCTGCCGGCTTTCGCGCTGGTGAAGGTGATCCTGCCGGCGTTCTACGCGCGCCAGGACACCCGCACGCCGGTGCGTGCCGGTGTCGCGTCGCTGGTGGCGAACATGGTGTTCAACGGGATCTTCCTCGCGATCCTGTACCACTTGTGGGTTCCGCAGGACCTGCAGCAAGGCTCGATCCTGGCTGCACTGTCGCGCGTTCCCGGTTTGCACTTCGCACTGGGGCTCGCGAGCGCGGTTGCGAGCTATCTCAACCTGGCCCTGCTATGGCGCTGGCTCGGGCGGGCAGGGGTGTACCAGCGGCAACCGGGATGGGGGCGCTTCGCGTTGCGGCTGTCGACCGCCTGCGCGGCGATGGCGGCCGCGCTGCTCGCCGGGCGACATTGGGCACCGGATTTCACCGTCGTTCCATTGATCGACCGCCTCGTCTGGCTGGGCGTGCTGGTGATCGGCGGCGTGCTGGTCTACCTGGCGGCGATGGTGCTGGTCGGATTCCGCTGGCGCGACGTGCGCGAGCATTGATCCTGGAGCGGATGGCTATACTTCAGGGTTCAATGAGCAGGCTGTTCCGTGACGTCGAAGGCGGGCCCTTGTGCCCCCAAGGCAGCGTGGTCTGCATCGGCGCGTTCGACGGCTTGCACCTGGGCCATCGCGTACTGGTGCGCCATGCGGTCGCGCGTGCGCGTGAACTCGCGCTTCCGGCCGTGGCGCTGAGTTTCGAGCCACTCCCACGCGAGTTCTTCGGTACCGGCGCACCGCCGGCCCGATTGACGCCGCCTCGCGCCAGGGTCGAGGGCCTGCAGGCATTGGGAATCGATGTCGTGGGATTGCTGCGCTTCAATACGGCGCTTGCATCGATGCCGCCGGATGCATTCGTGCACCAGGTGATCGTGCAGCGCCTGGGTGCGCGCGAAGTCTGGGTCGGCCCGGGTTTCCGTTTCGGGAAGAACCGGACGGGCGACCTGGAGACACTGCAGCGCCTTGGCGTCAACGAAGGATTCACGGTCGGTGCGGTCGATCCGGTGTCGCTGGATGGCGGGCTCGTATCGAGCACGCGGGTGCGCCGTGCACTGTCGTCGGGCGATTTCGAGACGACGGCGCGGCTGCTCGGTCGCCCTTATTCCGTCCATGGACGCGTGGTGCATGGCAACCGGCTGGGGCACACGCTGGGATACCCCACGGCCAACCTGCGATTCCATTCGAAGACGCCGCCGTTGTCCGGCATCTTCGCCGCCATGGTGCACGGTGTGGGTGGCAAGCCCTGGCCGTCGGTTGTCAGCATCGGCACGCGTCCCACCGTCGGCGGTACCGAGCCGCTCCTCGAAGCACACCTGTTCGATTTCGATGGCGACCTGTATGGGCGCCGGATCGAGGTCGAGATCAGGGCCAAGCTGCGCGACGAGGAAACATTCAGCGATCTGCCGACCATGGTCGCGCAGATGCATCGCGACGCCATGCAGGCGCGCGCTCTTCTCGATGATCTCCCCAGACAGGCCTTCGCGTGACCCAGGAACCAGGCAACCTCCGCTACAAGGCGACCATCCTCCTGCCCGCAACGGACTTCCCGATGCGCGGCGACCTCCCCAAGCGCGAGCCTGAAACGCTCAAGCGCTGGCAGGACGAGGACCTCTACGCACGATTGCGCGAGCAGGTGCGGGGCCGTCCGTCCTTCGTGCTGCACGATGGCCCGCCCTACGCCAACGGCGCGATCCACCTTGGCCATGCGGTCAACAAGGTGCTCAAGGATGCGGTCATCAGGTCGAAGCTGCTTGCAGGCTTCGATGCGCCCTACGTGCCTGGCTGGGATTGCCACGGTCTGCCGATCGAGATCGCGATCGAGAAGAAGTGGGGCAAGGTTGGCGAGAAGCTCGACGCCGAAGCATTCCGCGCCAAGTGCCGCGAGTACGCCAACGCGCAGATCGACGTGCAGCGCGTGGACTTCCAGCGGCTGGGCATCATCGGCGACTGGGCGAACCCCTATCGCACGATGGACTTCGGCTACGAAGCCGAGATGTTGCGCGCGCTGGCGACGATCATCGAACGTGGCCACCTGGCACGCGGCGTCAAGCCGGTGCACTGGTGCTTCGATTGCGGCTCGGCGCTGGCTGAAGCGGAGATCGAATACCAGGACAAGCAATCCCCCGCCGTCGACGTTGCCTATCGCGCGCGGCAACCGCAGGCTTTGGCCTCGGCATTCGCGGTGGCCTTGCCCGATGGCGTCGATGTCGCCGTCCCGATTTGGACGACGACGCCGTGGACCTTGCCGGCAAGCCTCGCCGTCACCCTGGGGCCGGAGCTCGACTACGTCCTAGTCGAAGGCCCCGCACGCGACGGCCGTCGCCAGTGGCTGGTGCTGGCCGAGGCGCTGGCGGCACGGGCGCTGCAGCGCTATGGCGTCGATGACGTCGTCGTGCACGGCCGTGCGCGCGGCGTCGACCTCGAAGGCCAGCGGTTGCAGCACCCGTTCTATGCGGAACGCGAGATCCCGTTGCTGCTGGGCGACCACGTTTCGGCCGAAGAAGGCACCGGCGCCGTGCATACGGCGCCCGGGCATGGCCAGGACGACTTCGTCGTTGGCCAGCGCTACGGACTTGTCGAGCAGTACGGCGCGGCGCAGCTCAATCCCGTCGACAGCCGTGGCGTCTACCTGCCATCGACGCCGGCGCTGGGCGACCACGCATTGGCGGGCACCCACATCTGGAAGGCCAACGATGCCATCGTCGAAGGCCTGCGCGGCAACGGCTCGCTGCTCGCCTTCGCCACGATCACGCACAGCTATCCGCATTGCTGGCGCCATCGCACGCCGGTGGCGTTCCGGGCGACGCCGCAGTGGTTCATCTCGATGGAACAGGCCGGCTTGCGCCGCGACGCGCTGGCGGCGATCGCGCAGGTCGGCTGGATCCCGGAGTGGGGCCAGGCGCGCATCTTCGGCATGATCGAAGGACGTCCGGACTGGTGCATCTCCCGCCAGCGCACCTGGGGCGTCCCGATCGCACTGTTCTTCGATCGCGAGAGCGGCCAGCCGCATCCCGACACGGCGGCTTTGATGCGCCAGGTCGCGGACATGGTCGAACGCGACGGTGTCGACGCCTGGTACGCGCTGGATCCGGCAACGCTGCTGGGCGATGACGCCGCGCGCTACGAAAAAGTGACCGACATCCTCGACGTCTGGTTCGACTCGGGCGTCACCCACGCCTGCGTGCTGGCCAAGCGCGCTGGCGATGGACTGCGCAAGCCGGCCGACCTGTACCTGGAAGGGTCCGACCAGCATCGCGGCTGGTTCCAGTCCTCGCTGCTCACCGGCGTGGCGATGGACGGGCAGGCGCCCTACCTGAACTGCCTGACGCACGGCTTCACCGTCGATGCGCACGGCCGCAAGATGTCGAAATCGCTGGGCAACGGCATCGAACCGCAGGACATCATCGGCAAGCTCGGCGCCGACATCCTGCGCCTGTGGATCCTGTCGACCGACTATCGCAACGAGATGTCGCTGTCGGACGAAATCCTCAAGCGCACGGGCGATGCCTACCGGCGCATCCGCAACACCGCGCGATTCGTGCTGGGCAACCTGCATGGCTTCGATCCGGCGCGGCACCTGGTTGCGACCGGCGACATGGTTGCGCTGGATCGCTGGATCGTCCAGCGCGCGGCGGAGCTGCAAGCCAGGATCACCGACGCCTACGCGCGCTACGACCTCGCCGAGGTCGTGCATTCCATTTCCAATTTCTGCAGCGTCGATCTCGGTGCGCTGTATTTGGACGTCACCAAGGACCGCGTGTACACGATGGCCGAGGATTCGCCCGGACGCCGTTCCGCGCAAAGCGCGATGTTCCACATCGCCGAGGCGTTCGTGCGCTGGATCGCGCCCATCCTGGGCTTCACCGCCGACGAGATGTGGCATTACCTGCCGGGCGAGCGCGAGGACAATGTCCTGTTCGCGACCTGGTACGCCGGGCTTGACGCGTCCGACGGCGATGGCGTGCTGGCGGCTGCCGATTTCGACCGGCTGCTCGAGCTGCGCGAGCGCATCGCCAAGGTGCTGGAGCCGATGCGCGCCAATGGCCAGATTGGCGCCGCGCTCGATGCGGAAATCGAATTGCGCTGTGGCGTCGCCGACCGCAACTGGCTGTCGCCGATGATCGA
Source organism: Lysobacterales bacterium (assembly GCA_038222295.1). Taxonomy (GTDB): domain Bacteria; phylum Pseudomonadota; class Gammaproteobacteria; order Xanthomonadales; family Xanthomonadaceae; genus Cognatiluteimonas. The sequence goes on along the minus strand of JBBRHT010000078.1, from coordinate 3,997 downwards.
CGAGCTGCGGTTCCTGCTGATCAGCGGCGACGTCCACCTGCGCGTGGATGACGCCGCGACGGAGATCGGCATCGGTGCCACTGTCTCCGACAAGCCCAAATGCATCCGTTGCTGGCAACGCCGCGCCGACGTCGGCACGAACGACGAGCACCCGGACCTGTGCACCCGCTGCGTGTCCAATGTCGATGGACCGGGTGAAGTCAGGAGGTGGTTCTGATGGAGCGTAACAATGCGCTGCCCTGGCTCGGGCTCTCGGTGATCGTCGTGGTGCTGGACCAGCTCAGCAAGGCCTGGGTGATGACGGCGCTGCCGGAGTTCCAGCAGGTGCCGGTGATCCCGGGCGTCTGGAACTGGTTCCGGACCTACAACGAGGGCGCGGCCTTCAGCTTCCTCAGCGATGCGGGCGGCTGGCAGAAATCCGTGTTCATCGCGCTGGCGCTGGTGATCAGCGGCGTGCTGGCGCGGATGCTGGCGCGAATGCCGCGCGGCGACTGGAAATCGGCCGCGCCATTCGCGCTGGTCATCGGGGGTGCGATCGGCAACGTCATCGACCGTCTGCTGCACGGTCACGTGGTCGACTTCATCCAGTGGTACTGGCGCGACCATTACTGGCCTGCGTTCAACCTGGCCGACTCGGCGATCGTCGCCGGGGCGATCGGCATCGGGCTGTTTGGCCTGCTGCAAGGCAAGCCTGCCCGGGACGCGGGATAATCCCCGCATGGACATCACCCTCGCCAACCCGCGCGGATTCTGCGCTGGCGTCGACCGCGCCATCGAGATCGTCAATCGCGCACTGGAATCCTTGGGCGCGCCCATCTACGTGCGCCATGAGGTCGTCCACAACCGCTACGTCGTCGACGACCTCAAGCGTCGCGGCGCGATCTTCGTCGAGGAACTCGACGAGGTTCCCGACGGCGCAACCGTCATCTTCAGCGCGCATGGCGTGTCCCAGTCGGTGCGCAGCGTCGCCTCGCAACGCGGCCTGAAGATCTTCGATGCCACCTGCCCGCTGGTGACCAAGGTGCATCTGGAAGTGGCGCGGCAATGCCGGGCGGGGCGGGACATGGTGCTGGTCGGCCATGCCGGCCACCCCGAGGTGGAAGGAACGATGGGGCAATGGCGCAACGACGTCGGCTCGGGCCGGATCTACCTGGTCGAAGCGCTGGATGACGTGTCGCGACTCGTGGTGGGGCAACCCGACAACCTTGCCTATACGACGCAGACGACGCTGTCCGTCGACGACACCCGCAACATCATCGCGGCGCTGCGCGGGAAATTCCCCGCGATCCAGGGGCCGCGCAACGACGACATCTGCTATGCGACGCAGAACCGGCAGGACGCCGTGCGCGAGCTGGCCGGGAGATGCGATCTCGTCCTGATCGTCGGCTCGCCCAACAGCTCAAATTCCAATCGGCTGCGCGAGCTCGCCGAGCGCGAGGGCATCGAGGCGCACCTGGTCGATGGTGCCGGCGAAATCGATCCGGCATGGCTGCAGGGTCGCGCACACGTTGGCGTCAGCGCGGGAGCATCCGCGCCCGAGGTGCTCGTGCAAGGCGTCATCGACCGCTTGCGGGATCTGGGCGCAGGGTCGGTGCATGAGCTCGAGGGCAAGCCCGAGGACATGGTATTTGCCCTGCCGCGGGAGCTGCGGGTCCACCTGGTCGACTAGCGGTTTCATTGACCCGGTGCGGCACCCTGCCTACACTTCGCGTCCACGCCGGAATAGCTCAGTTGGTAGAGCGGCGCATTCGTAATGCGTAGGTCGTAGGTTCGATTCCTATTTCCGGCACCATTGACTCCCTGCAGGCGGCAACGGGTTTCCCGAGGCCGGCCATGGGGATTTTCAAAGCCCGCTTGCGCGGGCTTTTTTTTGCCACGAGTCCGGATCTCGGCGCGGGCAGGCAGGGCTTGGTTAGACTGGTCGGATGATCAACCGCGTCCTGATCGTGTGCGTCGGCAACATCTGCCGCAGTCCCACCGCCGAATACCTGTTGCGCGACCGCTTGCGTGGCACGGGCAAGCAGGTCGAGTCGGCGGGCCTGGCGGCCGTGGTGGGACAAACGATCGACCCGGTGGCCGAAGCCGTCCTGGCGGCGCATGGATTGACCGCAGCCGGCCATGTCGCGCGGCAGGTGTCCCAGGACATGATCAGCGAGGCCGACATGGTGATCGCGATGGACCGGCGCCACGTATCGGCCATCCAGGCGCTGGCTCCGCATGCACGGGGAAAGACGTTCCTGCTGGGACGCTGGCAGGGGGACGTGCCCATCCCGGACCCCTACGGTCGTGACCAGGCTGCCTTCGAGAAGGCCTACACGATGATCCACGACGCCGTGGACAGCTGGTATTCCCGCCTGTAGGCGGCCCCCGGCGTCCTTCCCGGCCGGGGGCTGGAGCAGCCCATCGCCCCAGGCATGAACAGCGACGTCTGTCACGCGGATTCCGTGACCCGTCTTCATCTTCTCATCAAGTGAAGATCACTAGCCTCCCTTTCATTCGGAGGCCGGCTACCCGCTGGCATGGCGTTACCCGGATGCAACAAGACCGGGGGGGCAGTTCGTCCTGAACGCCCCGATGGGCAACGTGATCGCGATTGCAGAGGCGCACATGGATGATGCAAAGCTGGTGGCTGCAAGCGCGATTTCGCTCGCTGTCACTCTGTTCGCACTTTTTTCGATGCGCCCCGTGGCGCATCGGCTCGGACTCGTGGATCGCCCCGATGCCCGCAAGCGCCACCGGGGACGCGTACCGCTCGTGGGTGGGTTGTGCTTCTTCCTGGGAACGGTCGTCGGCTTCTTTTACCTGGGGTACGTCGATCCCTTCGTCGCAAGCCTGCTGGTGCCGTGCTCACTGATCGTGTTGACCGGCATGGTGGACGACCTGCATAACCTGAGCGTGCGCTCGCGACTGATCATCCAGACCTGCGCCGCCGGCATGGTCATCGCCGCATCAGGCGTCTACCTGGATCACACCGGCCAGATCTTCGGCTCGCACGGGCTCGAGCTCGGTGTCATCGGGATCCCCGTGACGATCGTTGCGGTGATCGGCCTGATCAACGCCTTCAACATGCTCGATGGCATCGACGGACTGGCGGCAAGCCTGGCGATGGTGAGCATCGGCGCCATCATGCTGTTCGGCAATGCCAGCCTGCCGGTGCTCGGAGTCACGTTGCTGTTGCAGGTGCTGTTTTCGTCGCTCATTCCCTACCTGTGCGTCAACATGGGATGGCCCGACGGACGCAAGGTGTTCATGGGCGATGCCGGCAGCACGCTGATCGGCTTCCTCCTGGCGTGGAGCCTGGTATTCCTGAGCCATCGCGGCGTCGATCGGCTCGCTCCGGTCGATGCATTGTGGTGCGTGGCGCTCCCGGTGATGGACACGCTGGCTGTCATGGTCAGGCGCATGCGTAACGGGATGTCTCCGTTCAAGCCTGATCGCCAGCACCTGCATCACCTGCTGCAGGACACCGGTTGCACGCCGCGCGTGACACTGGCCTGCATCGTCATGGGCGCTGGCGTGCTGGTCCTGGTCGGCTACGCACTTCGCGATGCGCCGGAGACAGTGAGCCTCCTCGTGTTCGCCACCGTCATGGTGCTGTACGTGCTGCGATTCCAGCGATTGCTGGAAGTCGTCTGCAACTACCTGCGCGAACGAGAGCAGGCCCGTCCAGCGAACGAACCGCCTGCGCCAACCGTGCTGTCGCTGGCCGGCAAGCCGGTGGCACTGGCCGCCGCGCCATCCGATGGCAGCGTGCTGAGGGCGCTGTGCGTGATGGCGACGCCGCCCGATGCCATCCGTCTTGCGCCGATCGTCGAGGAGTTGTCGCGCGATGCGCGGTTCGATGCGCGGGTCTGCGTGGCGGCCCAGCCGGACCAGACCCCGGAGCAGGTGTTGAGCCTGTTCGGAATCGAGCCGGACATGCGTCTGGAAATCGCGAGTCCCGGGCAGGATCCCGCCGACATCGCATCGCGCGCATTGGGTGGCATCAAGCGCGTGT
>JBBRHT010000077.1:0-8836 GCA_038222295.1 Lysobacterales bacterium | reverse complement strand
ATCGGGTCAGCGTCGTCTGCGCGGGACGCACCGATGCCGGCGTCCACGCGGCGTGCCAGGTGGTCCATTTCGACAGTGATGCCCGACGCGAACCGCGATCGTGGGTGCTGGGAACGACAACGCGGTTGCCGGCGTCGGTCTGCATCCTCTGGTGCGTCCCGGTGGACGAGGGTTTCCACGCGCGTTTCTCGGCGCGTGCGCGGCGATATCGCTACCGCATCCTCAACCGGCCGGTTCGGCCGGCGCTGCAGCGCCAGTACCTGTCATGGGAGCGACGCCCCCTTGATGCACAGTCCATGCAGCGGGCCGCCCAGGCGCTGGTGGGAGAACACGACTTCTCGGCGTTCCGCACCGTGCACTGCCAAGCGCCCCATGCAAGGCGCGACCTGCAGGACATCCAGGTGCGACGGACGGACGACATCGTTGAAGTCGAGGTACAGGCAAACGCCTTTCTTCACCATATGGTGCGGAACATCGTTGGTAGTCTGCTGGTCATTGGCCGTGGCGAGCAGCCCGAAGATTGGCTTGCCGCCCTGCTGGCAGGGCGTGATCGGACGCTTGCCGGGCCGACCGCACCGCCAGACGGGCTTGTCTTCGTCGGCCCGCGCTATCCGCATGCCTGCCGGCTCCCCGCCGAGGTAACCCTTTGAGGTTGTCACGATGTCCCTGACCCATGGTCAACGACGCATGCTCTTCCGCACCCGCATCAAGTTCTGCGGGATGACGCGTCCGGGCGATGTGCGCCTGGCCAGCGAACTGGGCGTGGATGCAGTAGGTTTCGTGTTCGCCAAAAAAAGCCTGCGCCACCTCCGGCCGGAGGAAGCCCGGTTGATGCGCAATGCGCTGGCGCCGCTCGTGGACGCGGTGGCGCTGTTCATGGACAACACGGCCGAGGAGGTCCGCGAGGCGATCCGCCAGGTGCGGCCGACGTTGTTGCAGTTCCATGGCAGCGAGGACGACACCTTCTGCCGCGGCTTCGGCTTGCCTTGGGTCAAGGCCGTTCCGATGGGGCTGGCGGATACGTCATCGGCCACGTCGCTGCAGGTGCGATATCCCGGGGCTGCCGGCTTCCTGTTCGACAGCCATGGCGAAGAGGGCGGTGGCAGCGGCAGGACCTTCGACTGGTCGCGTATCCCCCAAGCGCTTACCAAGCCAGTTCTGCTGGCCGGCGGATTGACGCCGGCCAACGTCTTCGACGCGATCATGGCGACGATGCCCTGGGGGGTGGATGTCGCCAGCGGCATCGAGAGTGCGCCCGGAATCAAGGACGGCGACCGGATGCGCCGTTTCGTCGAGGAAGTGCGCCGCGCGGATTGCGACGTGGAGCACTCCTGAAGTCGACCGGATTGATTCGCTACACTGCACGGCCGCCACCAAGCCCTACCTTGCAGATGTACGACGCCATCGACGATTTCCACGCCTACCCCGATGCCACTGGACATTTCGGTCGCTACGGCGGTCGTTTCGTCGCCGAGACGCTGATCGGACCGCTGCAGGAGCTGGCGGCGGCCTATGACGCCGCCCGCGTGGACCCGGACTTCATCGCTGCCTACGAGCGCGACCTTGCGCACTACGTCGGCCGACCCAGCCCGCTCTACTGGGCGGAGCGGCTGAGCAGGCAAGCCGGTGGCGCGCGCATCGTGCTCAAGCGCGAAGACCTCAACCACACCGGCGCGCACAAGATCAACAACACCATCGGCCAGGCCTTGCTCGCCAGCCGCATGGGCAAGACGCGGATCATCGCCGAGACCGGCGCCGGACAACACGGTGTCGCCAGCGCGACCGTCGCCGCGCGCCTGGGCCTCGAGTGCGTCGTGTACATGGGTGCCACCGACATCGAGCGGCAGAAGATCAATGTCTATCGCATGCAGTTGCTGGGCGCGACCGTGGTCCCCGTCACCAGCGGCTCGGCGACGCTGAAGGACGCGCTCAACGAGGCGATGCGGGACTGGGTGACGAACGTCGACGACACCTTCTACATCATCGGCACCGTTGCCGGTCCGGATCCTTACCCGCGGATGGTGCGCGACTTCAACGCGGTCGTTGGCCGCGAAGCGCGCGTGCAGATGCTGGCCGAATACGGCCGGCTCCCCGATGCCGTGACCGCCTGCGTTGGCGGTGGCAGCAATGCGATCGGGATCTTCCATGCATTCCTCAACGATCGCGGCGTTCGCCTGGTCGGCGCCGAGGCTGCGGGGGAGGGGTTGTCCAGCGGACGTCATGCTGCGTCCCTTTCAGCTGGACGCCCGGGGGTGTTGCACGGCAACCGGACGTACGTGCTCTGCGACGACGACGGCCAGATCGTGGAGACGCATTCGGTGTCCGCCGGGCTGGACTATCCGGGCGTCGGTCCGGAGCATGCCTTCCTCAAGGAGTGCGGACGCGCCGAGTATGTCGGTGTGACCGACGCCGAAGCGCTGGCGGCATTCCACCTGCTCGCTCGCACCGAGGGCATCCTGCCGGCGCTCGAATCCAGCCACGCCATCGCGCAGGCAGTAAAACTGGCAGCCGATCTTCCCGCCGATGCCGTGGTCCTGTGCAATCTATCCGGTCGCGGCGACAAGGACGTGCACACGATCGCCATGCGGGAAGGCCTGCAGCTCTAGAGCCATCGCGACAGCCCGACGCCTGGCCGCTGCGTGGCCATGACACCTTCCGTTTCCTGGAATCCAATGTCCCGAATCGATGCCCGTTTCGCGCAACTCAAGGCTGCCGGCCGCAAGGCGCTGGTGCCATTTTTCACGGCCGGCGATCCGTCGCTGGAGGCATCCGTCCCGGTGATGCATGCGCTGGTCGCCGCCGGCGCGGATGCCATCGAGGTGGGTGTCCCGTTTTCGGATCCCATGGCCGACGGACCCACCATCCAGCGCAGCTCCGAGCGTGCGCTCGGGCGCGGCGCCGGGATGCGGTTCGTGCTGGACTGCGTGCGCGCGTTTCGCGACACCGACGCACTGACCCCGGTGATCCTGATGGGTTACCTCAATCCGGTCGAGATCCGCGGCGCCGAAGCATTCGCGCGGGACGCGTCAGCCGCGGGCGTCGACGGCGTGCTGCTGGTCGACCTTCCCCCCGAGGAGGTTGGCGACCTGCATGCACGCTTCCGGGCCCACGGACTGGCACTGATCCTGCTGGCTGCGCCCACGACCTCCGAAGAACGCATCGGACTGTTGTGCGATGCCGCGCAGGGCTATCTGTATTACGTCAGTTTCGCAGGGGTGACCGGCGCCGATGGGCTCGACACGGCAACCGCCATTGCGCGGCTGCGGTCGATCCGCGCGCGCAGCCCCGTCCCGGTCGTGGCCGGATTCGGTATCAAGGACGCGGCCTCGGCAGCCACGATGGCGGCGGAAGCCGACGGCGTCGTGGTCGGTAGTGCGCTGGTGGCGGCAATGGCCGGCGCCACGTCGCCGAAGGATGCTTCCCGGCTGGCGCATGACTTCCTGGTGCCGCTGCGAGCGGCGCTCGACGCGCTGGCGTCTCAACCGGCGTAGAGCTGTGGCACCCAAGGGCGCAGGGCACCCATGCCATGGCGATCCGGGCAGTGGAGGCGGGAGGCTGCGGTAGACTTCACACTGGTCTGGTGAGGGCCTCCTGTACGCAGGACATCGCGCTCCGGCGCCACATCCCCAAACGTCGAGGTGCCTTTCAGGTGAGTTGGCTGAAGAAACTGATGCCCGCGCGCATCCGTACCGAGGCGCCAGCCGGCCGCAAGCGCAGCGTCCCCGAGGGCTTGTGGGAAAAGTGCGGGCGCTGCGGCGCGGTCCTGTACCGGCCGGAGCTCGAGGAAAACCTCGAGGTCTGCCCGAAGTGCAACCACCACATGCCGATCCGCGCACGCGTGCGGCTGAATGCATTCCTGGATCCCGATGGCACGACCGAAATCGGCGCAGCCCTGGGACCGATCGATGTGCTGTCCTTCAAGGACCAGAAAAAATATTCGGACCGGATCAAGGCGGCGCAGAAGGCCACCGGCGAACGCGATGCCCTGGTGGCGATGCAGGGCATGCTGCGTGGCCAGCCGATGGTCGCCTGTGCCTTCGATTTCGCCTTCATGGGCGGCTCGATGGGATCCGTCGTGGGCGAGCGTTTCGCATTGGCTGCCGAACGGGCGCTTGCGATCAGGAGTCCGCTGGTGTGTTTTTCCGCGACCGGCGGCGCCCGCATGCAGGAAAGTCTGTTCTCGCTGATGCAGATGGCCAAGACGTCCGCGGCGCTTGGCCGGCTGCGATCGGCGGGCCTGCCCTACATTTCCGTGATGACGCATCCCACCACCGGCGGCGTGTCGGCATCGCTGGCAATGCTCGGCGACATCAACCTGGCCGAGCCCGAAGCACTGATCGGCTTCGCCGGGCCGCGCGTGATCGAGCAGACGGTGCGTGAAACGCTGCCGGAAGGTTTCCAGCGCAGCGAGTTCCTGGTCGAGCATGGCGCGATCGACCAGATCTGCGACCGTCGGGAATTGCGCGAGCGGATCGCGCACCTGATCGCAATGCTGATGAAGCTTCCGCAACCGCCGGATGACGCAGAGGTGGTAGCGTGAATGCGCGCAAGTACTTCGGGACGGACGGCATCCGCGGCCGCGTCGGCGAGGGCGCGATCTCCGCGGATTTCGTCCTGCGCCTTGGCAACGCCTACGGGCATGCGCTCAAGCTGCAGGCACAAGGCGCGCGCGAATGGCGCAAGCCGCTGGTCATCATCGGCAAGGACACGCGGATCTCCAATTACATGTTCGAGGCGGCGCTCGAGGCAGGCCTGGTGGCCGCGGGCGTCGACGTACAGTTGATGGGCCCGATGCCCACGCCGGCGGTCGCGCACCTGACCCGTTCGTTGCGCGCCGATGGCGGCATCGTGATCTCGGCATCGCACAACCCCCATTACGACAACGGCATCAAGTTTTTCTCCGCCCACGGCGAGAAGCTCGACGACGCCGCGGAGCTGGCGATCGAGGACGCGTTGACGCGTCCCTTCGAGACCATGCCATCGGAAAAACTCGGCAAGGCGGTCCGCACCCGCGATGCGCTCGGCCGCTATGTCGAAGCCTGCAAGAACTCCACGCCCAAGGGATTCGACCTGGGCGGGATGAGCATCGCGATGGATTGCGCCAACGGCGCGACCTACCAGCTTGCACCGCTGGTGCTGCGCGAGCTGGGTGCGCGCGTGGATGCCATCGGCGTGGATCCCAACGGCACCAACATCAATGAAGGTGTCGGTTCGACGCATCCAGAAGGCCTCGTCGCGCACGCGCTGGCGATGCATGCAGACCTGGGCATTGCGTTCGACGGCGACGGTGATCGCGTGCTGTTCGTGGATGCGGACGGTGCCCTCTGCGATGGGGACGACCTGATCTACGTCCTGGCGACCGACTGGCAGCAGAGCGGTCGCCTGCGCGGCCCCGTGGTCGGCACCTTGATGAGCAACTTCGGCCTCGAGCGCGCCCTGGGCGAGCGCGGGATCGGCTTCGTGCGCGCCAAGGTCGGTGACCGGCACGTGCACCAGGCGCTGTTGAAGCACGAGGGCGTGCTGGGTGGCGAGGCATCTGGCCACCTGCTGTGCCTGGATCGCGCCAACACCGGCGATGGCATCGTCAGTGCACTCCAGGTGCTCGAAGTGCTGCGTCGGCGCAACCTGACGCTGCGCGAGGCCTTGCGCGGCTTGCAGCGCGTGCCCCAGGAAACCATCAACGTCCGCTTCGACAGCGGTGCGTGGCCCGTCGAGTCACCGAGCGTCCAGGCAGCCCTTGCCGACGCGCAGCGTGCGGTCGAGGGGCGTGGTCGGGCCTTCCTGCGCCCCTCGGGGACCGAGCCGGTCGTCCGGGTAACGGTGGAGGCCGATGACGTCGTGCTGATGCGCGCCACGCTCGATGCGCTTGCGGATTCGGTGCGGGCCGCGGTGCAGTAAGGCCGGGTCAGGCCATCCAGAAAAAGACCGCCGCCATCCGCCTGTCCTCGAGCGCATGCCCCCAGTAGCCGGTGGCGCTGTGGATGAGATTGGCGCGGTACAGCAGCAGCCGGTTGTAACGATGCGGAACGGCGACGTCCTCGACGAACGCATCGGGCGACACGAATCGCGTGCCCAGTGCCTCGACGAGGTTCGCGTGTGGCGGCATGACGACATTGCCGCCGCGCTGGCCACTGGCGAGTCGCTGCCGGTAGAAACTGGTGCCGCAGTTGTCCGGCACCGTCGGATTGAGGTAGAGCACGGCGGCATAGCGGCATAGCGCGCGTGAGTCGGTGTGCGGACGCGGTTCGCATTCGTCGATGCCGACGACCTGGACGCAGTTATGGTTCAGGCGCATGCCGTCTGCCGCGGCCTGCACCCACAGCTTCCGTGCTGCGGTGGCGCGCAGCGCGTGCGATTCGACGAGAGCAAGCTCTTCCGGCTCCAAACCTGGAATCGTGCGCAGGCCCGGCCAGCTTTCCGGCTTGTACGGATAGCCTTCGATCCAGTCGTTCCTGGCCAGGCAGCGGGCGCGCACCGCGCCGGGATCGGGCAGGACATCGTCGATGACCCAGTAATCCCGCCCCGCCGTCGGCGTGCGATAGGGAAGGATCGGCAAGCGGGCGCGCGGCGGCAACGTGCTCATGGATGGCGACTGTATACGACGGGCGTCCGGAACGAACTCGCGAACCAGGGACACGCTGCGGCTGCTGGTAAACTGCGCGCCCCCGACGGCCAGGAACGCACATGGGATCACCACAACGCCCGCCGATCGTGGCCGGCAACTGGAAGCTGCACGGCGATCGCGTGTTTGCGCATGGCCTGCTCGATGCGCTGGTGGCGCAGCCACTGCCGCGGGGAGTGGAGCTGGTGATCCTGCCGCCGCTGCCTTACCTGGGCGAACTGGCTGCGGATTACGCGATGTTGTCGTTCGGGGCGCAGGACGTCAGTGCCAACGTCCAGGGCGCTTACACCGGAGAGGTCTGCGCGTCGATGCTGGTCGATGTCGGCGCCCGCTACGGCCTGGTCGGTCATTCGGAGCGTCGCCAGTACCACCACGAGTCGAGCGAACGGGTCGCCCGGAAGTTCATGGCCGCCCGCGCGGCCGGGCTGCGGCCCATCCTGGGCGTGGGCGAGAGCCTGAAGCAGCGCGAGGACGGCCAGACCGAGTACACCATCGAGCGCCAGCTGCAGCCGCTGTTCGACCTGGGCGGGGTCGAAGCCCTTGCTGGCGCCGTCATTGCCTACGAACCCGTCTGGGCGATCGGCACCGGCCTGACCGCCTCGCCGGAGCAGGCGCAGCAGGTCCATGCCTTCATTCGTGGCGAAGTCGCTGCCCGCGATGCTAAAATTGCTGGCTCGCTGCCGATCCTGTACGGGGGCAGCTGTAAACCCGGCAACGCCGCCGCGCTGTTCGCCCAGCCGGATGTCGACGGCGGGCTGATCGGCGGCGCTTCACTGGTCGCCGCAGATTTCCTCGCCATCGCGGCCGCGGCGGCGCCTGACGCGGCCCAATAGAGAATTCGAAATGCTGTTGCTCACCCTCAACGTGATTTACGTCCTGCTCGCGATCGGAATGATCGTGCTCATCCTCATGCAGCGCGGTGCCGGTGCCCAGGCCGGTTCAGGCTTCGGCGGCGGAGCCTCGGCCACGGTTTTCGGGTCGCGCGGTTCGTCGAACTTCCTGTCCAAGAGCACCAAGTGGCTTGGCGTGGCGTTCTTCGTGATCAGCCTGTTCATGGCCTGGTACGCGACCCACAAGGCGCAGCCGACCCCCGCGCAGCAGGACCTTGGCGTCATGGCCCAGGTGCCGGCAGCGCCCGCGCAGGCGCCTGCTCCTGGCGGGGCCGTTCCCGGCGTCCCGGTAGGTCAGTCGCCCGCGGCACCAACACCGGCAGCGTCCAGCGTCCCGGTCGCGCCGACACCGCAGGCGCCGGCGGCAACGACGGTTCCCCAGCCGCCAGCCCCCGCCAAACCAGCGTCGGGCGGTTGATCGCCTCAGCTGGCACCCTGTTGCATCGCACCTGATCCAACGCTTCAAGCGCGTGGCATGGAACGCCGGCGCAGCGGCCACGATGGCCACAAACGTTTTGCCCAGATGGCGGAATTGGTAGACGCACTACCTTGAGGTGGTAGCGACTTAGGTCGTGGGGGTTCGAGTCCCCCTTTGGGCACCATTTGGTTAGACCGCCCGCGGCAACGCGGGCGCTGCAGACAAACGAGAGGACGCGCGTGCTGGCCGAATACCTGCCGACCCTGCTGTTCCTGATGGTGGCCACCGGAATCGGAGTGGCACTGATCGTCATCGGCAATGTCCTCGGTCCCAAGCGCCCGACGGCAGAGAAGCTGTCGCCCTACGAATGCGGTTTCCCCGCATTCGAGGACGCGCACATGCAGTTCGATGTGCGTTATTACCTGATCGCCATCCTGTTCATCGTCTTCGACCTCGAAATCGCCTTCGTGTTTCCGTGGGCGCTGGTGTTCCGCGAGCTCGGCGTGTTCGGGCTGGTCGAGATGGGCGTGTTCCTGGCGCTGCTGGTCATCGGCTTCGCCTATGTCTGGAAGAAGGGAGCGCTGGAATGGGAGTGAGACAGACGATCGACGGGTTGATGAACAACCCGCTGCCGGAAGGCCGGGTCGATGACATCCTCATCCCGGACAGCGGCAATCCGCTGCTTGAGCGCGGCTTCGTCACTACCAGTTCCGACGCGCTGCTGAACTGGGCGCGCACCGGCTCGATGTGGCCGATGACCTTCGGCCTGGCGTGCTGCGCGGTCGAGATGATGCATGCCGGCGCGGCGCGCCTGGACCTGGACCGGTTCGGCGTGGTCTTCCGCCCATCGCCGCGACAGTCCGACGTGATGATCGTCGCCGGCACGCTGGTCAACAAGATGGCGCC
>JBBRHT010000076.1:0-8858 GCA_038222295.1 Lysobacterales bacterium | reverse complement strand
AGCCTCGCCCAGCGACAACGCCGTCCCGGAGGGAGCGTCGAGCTTGTTGCGATGGTGGGCCTCGACGATGTCGCAATCCCAGTCCGGCAGCGCGCGTGCAGCCCGCTCGACGAGATCGGCCAGCACGGCGACGCCCAGGCTGAAATTGGAGGCCCACAGCACGGGAATACCTGCCGCCGCGGATTGCATGGCTTCCATCTGCGCGGCATCCAGGCCGGTGGTACCTGAAACCAACGCGGCAGAGCGCTGGAGGCACAGGGCGAGGATCTGGCTGAAACCGTCGGGTCGGCTGAAATCGATGGCCACGTCGAAGGCGGGCAGGCCCTCCAGCTCGCGCGCACTGAACCTGGGGATTCCGTCGATCACCCGCTGGTCGACGCTCCCGGACACCGCGGCCACGATCTCCACGGCATCTTCCGCGGCCGCGAGCCGTACAAGGGCCTGGCCCATCCGCCCAGTGGCGCCATGGACAACGACACGGATGGGCGGCCGGCCGGAGACTGGAGGTGTGCTCATCAACGCAGGCTAGCCGGTAACGAGCGGCTTGGACAACGACCTTCGGGCTCGGCACCAGGCTGTGCACGCAGTTCCAGCGAGTCGAAGCCCGCCCCTGTCATGTAACTAAACAAGCCGATCCTGTTACGTGAGGCCCAACACGGTCCGAATTTGACGGAGTACTCACGCCCTAGCCCTTTTCATACCGTGGATCGCTGGGTGCTCCTGACCCGGCGACCGAGCTGGCGTGGATTGCGCCGGTCGAACGCGATCAGCTCCCTTGCGCATCCACGCTGATCCGTTTCCCGTGCTGGATGCAAGCTCGTCGGTGCCGGACGGACTCGGCACATGAGGATGTCATGAGCCAGGTATCGCGTCGCATTTTCCTCAAGAGCGCTGCTGCGATGCCCTTGGCGCTGTGGGTGGCGCGTTACGCGCACGCCGCCGACCCGGTCGTGCGCTACGACATCGCCAGCCCCGGCGGTGCGGCCATGATGCAGATCTATGCCGATGCCGTGCGACAGATGCAGGCCCTGGGTCCGGAAAACCCCTGTAGCTGGATGTGGCAGTGGTACACGCATTTCGTCGATGGCACGACGACCAAGGCGAACGAGATCACCCGCATCTTCGGCTCCGAGGTGACACCGACGAGTTCCCTGGCGACGGAGATGTGGAATACCTGCCAGTCGCACTCGGGCCAGAACGCGAACAATTTCCTGCCTTGGCACCGCATGTTCCTGTTCTTTTTCGAGAACATCGTCCGCCAGGTCAGCGGCCATCCGGAATTCGCCGTGCCCTACTGGAACTACACCTCGGCCGACCTGGCATTGCGCGGCATCGTGCCGCTGCAGTTCCGCCTGAAGGACGACGCCACCTACGGCGTCCTGTACCGGCCAAGCCGCACACTGCTTGCCAATACCGGCCAACCGATACAGAAGAACCAGGCCAACGATCCGATGGACATCAGCACCGCGATGGCCAAGACCAGTTACAGCACGGTCGGCGTGGCGCAGGGTTTCTGTCGCGCCATCGACTCCGGCATCCACGGAAGCATCCACGTGCTGGTGGGAACGAAGGCCAACATGGGTGCGGTCCCATACGCCGCGCGCGACCCCCTGTTCTGGGTGCATCACTCCAGTATCGACCGCATGTGGACGAGCTGGAATGCCAACGGTGGCGTCAATCCTTCCACGGCCGCCTGGGCCCGGCAACCATTCGTCTTTGCCGACCCGCAAGGCCAGCGCGTCTCAAGCAGGTTGCTGGATTACTTCAGCACCGCGCCGCTGGGCTACACCTACGACGCCTTGATCCCGCCCGCCGCGAGCCCCGCGACGACACTCGCCGCGATCACGACGACTGCTGCAATGAGCACCGGCACGAAACCGCAATACGTGGCGAAGGCGCAAACGGCCGCCGAACTGGGATCCCGGCCCGTGCAGGCAAGACTGCTCCCGCTCCCGGGCGCCCCGACGACGACGGTCCTGGGCATCAATCCGATGCAGCCACAAAGGCACGTCTACCTGGTGCTCAAGGACCTGCATGCCTGGAAGCAGCCCGAAGTCCTGTACGACGTCTATCTCACGCCTGTCACTGGCGGCCGGTTGGGCAAGGAGAGCCATGTCGGGAACATCAACTTCTTCGATGCGGAATTCCACGACCACGGGAACGGCGCCATGGCCGAAGCCCTCGGGGAGAACTTCTACAGCTTCGACGTGACCCGACTGTTGCAGGGCATCGCGAGAAGCGGAAATCCAAATGCCCGAGACGGCTTGCTCGTGACCTTCGTGCCTGGCGGCACGCCAACCGCAGGGGCGAAGCCACTCGTCGCCACGATCGCGCTCGTCGTCCAGTAACGGTGCGTGATGGCTAGCCAGACATCCGCTGCGTCGCCGGGCACTGCCTCGCATTTGACGGCGTGCCTGCGTGCAATTCGCTCCAACACAGCCTCCAACTGCGCCAGCGATGCTGGCGCCGTCGAAAGAAGGAAACACCCATGACCTCGATCACCCGACGAACACTGCTGAAGGGTGCCGCCGCCATGCCGTTGGCACTGGGATTGACGCCGCTCGCACGCGCCGTCGACCTCAAGGTGCGCTACGACATTGCCAGCGCCAATGGCCAGTCCATGCTCGCCATCTACGCCGACGCCGTCTACAAGATGCAGGCCCTGGGCCCTGACAACCCGATGAGCTGGATGTGGCAGTGGTATACGCATTTCGTCAACGGCACCACGACCAAGGCCGACGAGATCACCCGCATCTTCGGCACGGACGTGACGCCGCAGAGTTCGCTGGCCAACGAGACCTGGGACACCTGCCAGTCGCACTCGGGCCAGAACTCGAACAACTTCCTACCCTGGCATCGGCTGTTCGTCTTTTACTTCGAGCGGATCGTGCGCCAGGTCAGCGGGCACCCCGAGTTCACGCTGCCCTATTGGGACTACACATCGTCGGACCCGGCAAAGCGTGGGGTCGTACCCGAGGCATTCCGGCTTCCCGACGACCCGGTCTACGGGTGCCTCTATCGTCCCGATCGCGGCACGCTGGCCAACAGCGGCGAGCCGATCCAGAAATACCAGGCCGGCGATCCGATGGACATCACCGACGCCATGCTGAAGACGGCCTACAGCACGGTCGGCAGTGTGCAGGGGTTCTGCCGCGCCATCGACTCCGGCATCCATGGCCGCATCCATGTACTGGTCGGCACCAGAAACGACATGGGCGCCGTGCCCTATGCCTGCCAGGATCCGTTGTTCTGGGTGCACCACAGCAACATCGACCGGATGTGGGCGAGCTGGAACAAGAATGGCAACAAGAACCCGACGCTCGGGACGCCGGAAACCGCATGGGCCGACCGGCCATTCGTGTTCGCCGATGCCAATGGAATCCGCGCGTCGCGCAAGCTGTCTTCCGTGTTCAGTGCCTTGAGCCTGGGTTACTCGTACGACACGTTCTTCCCCAAGCCGACGGCGCCCCCGCCCGCCTCCAGCACCACCACCCTGGCTACCGCCGGCGCGACGACGCTGGCAGGCGCAGCCAGCACTGGCAATCCCGGCGGGAAGGCTGAGCATCTCGCCAGGTCGGCGACGCCAGCCGCGCTTGGTGCAACAGCGATGCATGTGACGTTGCAGCCATTGGCGGGAACCTCCCAGAACGCAGTGCTTGGCCTGGATGCCAACCAGCTGGGCAAGCGCACCTACCTGGTCATCAAGGACCTGCATACCTGGTCCCAGCCGGAAGTCCTGTACCACGTGTACCTCACCCCCGCAGGCGGCCAGCCCAAGCTCACGCGGCAGGCATACGCGGGCAACATCAACTTCTTCGACGCCGAGTTCCATGACCATGGCCACGGCGCGATGGGCGCCGCCATTGGCGAGAATTTCTACAGCTTCGATGTCACCGACATCCTCAAGAGGATCGCGCTCAGCGGGAACCCGAACGCACGCGATGCATTGTTCGTGACATTCGTTCCCGGTGGAAAGCCGACTCCCGGGGGCAAGCCAATCGTTTCCACGATCGAACTGGTTCGACAGTAGGACCAGGAAAACCTGACAGCCGCCATGGCAGGTTTCGCCGAAAAAAGGTCGCGCATCGCGGCCTTTTTTCTTGGAAGCTCATCCGGCGTTCGCGTGCCAATCGGCAGGCATGCGGCTGCAGTTGCTGGAAAGCGTGTGTTCGTGGCACTACCAGGCAAGGGCAGGCAAGCCACACGCATGAACAGCGTTGTTGCAATTGTTGCGATCGATGCGTTGTCGCGCGATCGATTCGAACAAGTGCACCGTCCTTTGATCTGCATCAACCATTCCGCTTGGCCAGCACCGAAAGTGGCACCCGGTGCAGGTTGGCCAACCCGTTGGTTCGTCACTGCCGCCGTCGACTTTCGGAGGAGCCAGCCATGGGACGTTTTTCATCCACATGCGATGCCACCACGATCCGCCGCAGGGATTTGCTGAAGGGTTTCGCGGCAATATCGCTTGCTCTTGGATTACCACCCGCAGCAGAGGCTGTACCAACGCTGGTGCGCTACGATGCAGCGAGCACGCAAGGCTTGGAGATGCTCTCCATTTACGCCGATGCCGTGCGCACGATGGATGCACTGGGATCCAGCAATCCGATGAGCTGGATGTGGCAGTGGTATACCCACTTCGTCGATGGGAGCACGACAAAATCCGCAGAGATGTCCCGGATCTTCGGCTCGACCTCGTCGACACTGAAAACCCTGGCCAATGACACGTGGGATACCTGCCAGTCGCACTCTGGGCAGAACTACAACAATTTCCTTCCGTGGCATCGACTGTTCGTCTATTACTTCGAACGCATCGTGCGCCAGGTCAGCGGACGGTCGGATTTCACCCTGCCCTACTGGGATTACACGTCCAGCGACTCTGCGAAGCGGGGTGTCCTGCCACGCCAATTCATCCTTCCCGATGACCCCGTCTTCAGTAGCCTGTACCGACCGGAACGCTCATCGCTCGCCAACAGCGGCCTGCCGATCCAGCAGGGCCAACCCGGTGATCCGATGGACATCTCCGATGCGATGATCAAGACGAGCTACAGCAACGTCTACAGCGCGCAGGGGTTCTGTCGCGCCATCGACTCGGGCATCCACGGTCGCATCCACGTACTCGTCGGCAACAGCAAGGGCATGGGCAATGTCCCGTACGCGTGCCGCGACCCGCTGTTCTGGGTGCACCACAGCAATATCGACCGGATGTGGATGAGCTGGAACAAGACCGGCGGCAAGAATCCAACGACCGCGACCTGGGCGGACAAGTCCTTCGTGTTTGCCGACGCGAACGGGGTGCGGGCGACGCGAAAGCTGAGCAGCGCCTTCAACGCGGGGAACATGGGCTACACCTACGATGCGCTGATACCGCGTCCGGTGGCGACGGCCACGTTGGCGACCAGCAACACGATGATGCTGCCCGGGACGACGACCGCAACGTCCAGCTCCGCGCCACAACTGGCCGCACAGGCGGCGAGCAGCGCAAACCTGGGCGCCAATGCGGTCGATGTCGAACTGTTCCGCGCTCCGGACTCGGCGACGACGGCCGTCCTCGGACTGGATCCGGCGCGTCCCGGACAGCACTGCTACGTCGTGCTGAAGGGCCTCCACGCGTGGGTCCAGCCGGAGGTGCTCTACCACCTGTACCTCAGGCCGGCACGCGCGCAGCGGCTGCAGCCGGACAATTATGTCGGCAACATCAATTTCTTCGATGCGCAGTTCCATGACCATGGCGGTGGCGCGATGGCCGAGGCGCTGGGAGAAAACTTCTACAGTTTCGACGTCACGCCACTGCTCCGGCGGCTTGCTCGCAACAACATCCATGCGTCGGACAGCCTGTTGCTGACGCTCGTTCCCGGAGGCCGGCCGAACCCGAATGCCAAGCCGCTGGTGGCGTCGATCCAGCTGGTCCGCCAATAACGCCGGGCTTGCGGCCGGGGGTGCGTCGATGCGGCGCAGCCCGGCCATGCAGCAACGCCTCAGGACACCATGCGGTCCCAGAAGCCCTTGACGCCGTCGAGGAACGTTGATGACCTGGGCGAATGCCGCCGTGCGTTCTCGCCGGTGAAGGTCGCTTCGAACTGTTCCATCAACACGCGCTGCTCCGGGGTGAGGTTCACGGGCGTTTCGACCACGACCTTGCAGTACAGGTCGCCCGGCTTGCGGCTGCGGACCGACTTGACGCCCTTGTCGCGCAGGCGGAAGACCTTGCCGGTCTGGGTTTCGGCGGGGACACGGATTTCCGCCTCGCCGCCGAGCGTCGGCACCCGCACCGAATCGCCGAGCGCAGCCTGCGAAATGCGGATCGGCACGTCGCAATGCAGGTCGTCGCCATCGCGCTCGAAGATCGGATGGGAGCGCACGCGCACTTCGACGTAGAGATCGCCAGGCGGCGTGCCCGCCGGGCCGGCCTCACCTTCGCCGGCAAGCCGGATCCGGTCGCCGTTGTCGACGCCTGCCGGGATCTTCACCGACAGGATCTTTTCTTCCTCGACCCGTCCGGCGCCGTGGCAGACCTTGCAGGGAGTGGTGATGTTCTGGCCGCGGCCGCCACAATGCGGACAGGGCTGCTGCATGGTGAAGATGCCGCGCTGCATGCGCACCTGGCCGTGGCCGTGGCATGTCGCGCAGACACTGAGCTTGCCGTCCTCGGAACCGGTGGACGCACACGCGCCGCAACCAGCAAGGGTCGGGATCTCGATCTGCTTCTGGGTGCCAGCGACGGCGTCTTCCAGGTCCAGCTCCATCACGTAGCCGATGTCGGCACCGCGCCTCGCGCCACGTCCGGGCGCACCGCCGCCAAAGATGTTGCCGAAGATGTCCCCGAAAATGTCGCCCATGTCGCCGAACCCGGCTCCGGGCGCCTGGCCACCGCCACCGTGCTCGAATGCGGCATGTCCGTGGGCGTCGTAGAGCCGCCGCTTGGCCGGGTCGGCCAGGATTTCGTAGGCCTGCTTGCAGTCCTTGAATGCTTCGAGCGCCACCGCGTCGTCGGGGTTGCGATCGGGATGGTGCTTCATCGCACAGCGGCGATAAGCCTTCTTCAGTTCGTCGTCCGACGCGTCGCGGGCGACACCGAGGACTTCGTAATAATCACGCTTGCTCATGGATGGATCCGTTCCCCTGACGCAACAACGGGCAGGCCATGGGCCTGCCCGTCATCGCCTGTTCAATTGCTTCAGGCCTGCTTGCCGTCGTTGTCCCTGACCTCGGTGAACTCGGCGTCGACGACATCCTCGCCGCCACCCTGCGCACCAGGCTGCGGCCCGGAGGGACCAGCAGCACCGGCTTGCTGCGCCGCGGCGAACAATGCCTGGCCTGCTTCCTCCAAGCCCTTGGACTTGGCTTCGATCTGCGCCTGGTCATCGCCCTTCATCGCTGTTTCCAGCTCGGCGATCGCGCCTTCCGCGCGACCGATGACTTCACCGCCGACCTTGTCGCCATTGTCCTTGATCGCGCTGCGGGTTGCATGAATCAGGGCGTCGGCGTGGTTGCGCGCCTGGACCAGTTCATGGAATTTCTTGTCGTCCTCGCGATGCGCTTCGGCATCCTGGACCATCCGCTGGATTTCCTCGTCCGACAGGCCCGAGCCGGCCTTGATCTCCACCTTCTGTTCCTTGCCGGTCTTCTTGTCGCGCGCCGACACGTGCAGGATCCCGTTGGCGTCGATGTCGAAGGCGACCTCGACCTGCGGCATGCCGCGCGCTGCCGGCTCGATGCCGGTCAGGTCGAACTTGGCCAGCGACTTGTTGAATCGCGCCTGCTCGCGCTCGCCCTGCAACACATGCACGGTGACCGCGCTCTGGTTGTCGTCGGCGGTCGAGAACGTCTGCGCCGCCTTGGTCGGGACGGTGGTGTTCTTCTCGATGATCTTGGTGAACACGCCACCGAGGGTCTCGATGCCCAGGCTCAGCGGCGTGACGTCGAGCAGCAGGACATCCTTGACGTCGCCCTGCAGCACGCCACCCTGGATGGCCGCGCCGACGGCAACGGCTTCGTCGGGATTCACGTCCTTGCGCGGCTCCTTGCCGAAGAACTCGGTGACGGCCTGTTGCACCTTGGGCATGCGCGTCTGGCCGCCGACGAGGATCACCTCGCCGATGTCGCCCGGCTTCACGCCGGCGTCTTTCATCGCGATCTGGCACGGACCGATCGTCTTCTTGATCAGGTCGTCGACCAGCGACTCGAGCTTGGCCCGCGTCAGCTTGATGTTGAGGTGCTTGGGACCGGAAGCATCGGCGGTCACGTACGGCAGGTTGACTTCGGTCTGCTGGCTCGTGGACAGCTCGATCTTCGCGCGCTCGGCAGCGTCCTTCAGGCGCTGCAGTGCAAGATGGTCCTTGCGCAGGTCGATGCCCTGCTCCTTCTGGAATTCCTCGACCAGGAAGTCGATCACGCGCTTGTCGAAATCCTCACCGCCCAGGAACGTGTCGCCGTTGGTCGCGAGCACCTCGACCTGCATGTCGCCGTCGACTGATGCGATCTCGATGATCGACACGTCGAACGTACCGCCGCCGAGGTCGTAGACGGCGATCTTGCGGTCGCCACCCTTCTTGTCCATGCCGTAGGCGAGGGCCGCGGCGGTCGGCTCGTTGATGATGCGCTTGACGTCCAGGCCGGCGATCTTGCCGGCGTCCTTGGTCGCCTGGCGCTGTGAGTCGTTGAAGTACGCCGGCACGGTGATCACGGCTTGGGTGACCGTTTCGCCCAGGTAAGCCTCGGCGGTCTTCTTCATCTTTTCCAGGATGCGCGCGGAGACTTCCTGCGCCGACAGCTTCTTGCCGTCACTGGTCGCCACCCAGGCGTCGCCGTTGTCGTGCTCGATGATCGCGTAGGGCACCAGGCCCAGGTCCTTCTTG
>JBBRHT010000075.1:0-8900 GCA_038222295.1 Lysobacterales bacterium | reverse complement strand
TGGTGCGTATTGGTTCCATACACCGGCAGCCCGACGCGGTCCTTGATCATGTAGCCCAGGACCAGCCGCGGAATCGGTGCATGCACTGCGACATCGATCCGCAACTCGATCGCATCGCCCACGTTGACGTGCTCGGTCGCCAGGCCAGAGGCATCGAACAGTCCAATGGTCTCGACCTGCGCCTCCCCGGACCCGGACGACACCTGGACGCGGCCGCTGGCATGGCGCCCTTCCCGGACCGTGGTGGCCTCTTTCTCGGCAATCAGCGCATTGTAGTAATCCATGATTTCACTCGGATCGCCGTCGCGGACCACCCTGCCTGCCTCCAGCAGGACAGCCCGGTTGCACAATGCCTGGATGGCGGTGCGGTCATGCGACACGATCAACAGCGACGTGCCCTCCTGCTGGAACTTCCGGATCCGTTCAAAGCTCTTGTGCTGGAAGTACGCATCGCCCACCGACAGTGCTTCGTCAATGATGAGGACCTCGGGGCGAAACGCCGTGACGACTGCGAAGGCCACGCGCACCTGCATTCCGCTGGAGTAGATCCGGATTGGGCGGTCAAAGTAGTCGCCAATCTCCGCGAAATCCTCTACCTCGGGCATCAGGCTTTCGGTTTGCGCTGCACCAAGGCCCATCAGTCGCAGGGCGTGCTTGGCATTCTCCCGGCCGGTCAGTTCCGGGAGAAAGCCCAAGCCCAGCTCCAGGATCGCCGCTATGCGGCCCGAAGCGACAACGCGTCCTTCCGTCGGGCTCGTCGTCCCGGTGATGAGCTTCAGAAGCGTGCTCTTGCCGGCTCCGTTCTGACCCACGATCCCAACCGCCTCGCCTCGTGCCACGCTGAGCGATACATGCCGGAGCACCCATCGTTCCTCACTATGGCTGGTGGAGACTCCGCACCACGAGAGGAAACGGGAACCAGCGCTGTCATGAATCCGGTATGCCTTGCCAAGATCGTCCGCCCGCAGCACGCACTCGGTCATAACGCATCCACCATTTCCGGAGCCGCCCGGCGGAACGTCACCAGCGCAAGCAGCAACAATGCGATGGAAACGCCCGCGACCCATGCCAAACCTGACAACTCCGGAGCCTTTCCGAACAGGATCACCTGCTGATACGCAGTAACAATCGGATACATGGGGTTGACCAACATGAATGCCTTGAAGCGCTCGGGAACGATGCTGGAGACATACACGACAGGTGTCAGCCAGAACCACAGCTGCAGCACCACCGTCATCACCTGGCCCACATCGCGCAGGAACACGTTGAGGACGCCGAGGAACAAGCCCAGTCCCAGCGCGAATGCCACGGTCAAGCCCATCAACAGCGGCAGCCACAGCAGTGTCGGGAATAGTGGGCTTCCCATCGCCACGGAGATGATCAACGTTGCGAGCAGCAACAATGCGTTATTGACGAGGGCAGTGCCCACCACGATGACCGGAAGGCAGATGCGCGGGAACACGATCTTCTTGAGCAAGCCGGCGCTTTCGACGAAGACAATGAGACAGCGCGACAGAATTTCCGCGAACAGGGCCCACGCTGCCATTCCAGCCATCAGGTAAACAGGGTAAGCCGATCCGCTGTCGACGCCCGGCAAGCGCGCCGCCAACACCTTGGACAGCACGACGGCGAAGATTGCGGCCTGCGCGAGCGGCTGGAGGATCATCCAGGCCGCGCCAAACCGGCTGCGTTCGAAACGGGCGCGTAGCTCGTTTCGAATCGAGGAAGCGACGAAGTACCGATATCGCCATAAGGCCCAAAGCAAGTCTTTCATTCGCCTGGAATGTCCTGGGTAGCAATGCGCGGGACGCCCGGACTGGCCGGTCCCAGCGTCTGGGTATTGTCTGGGATCCGGGATAGGCTCGGGCAAAATGCCTCGCCATCGAGCGGCAACGAGGGATGATACGCGGGGTCATGGCCGAGCACGTGCGCCCAGCGCCGGGAAAACCGATCAATCTCGCGACGCAGCCGCTCGCGCTTCGCCGGGTCATCGTCCTGTCCGCGCGAGAAGGACTCGTGGTGGCAGAGCTCCGCATAGGGCGTCCATATCGTGCGAAACCCCCGCTCCCCCAGGCGCAGACAAAAATCAACGTCGTTGAAGGCCACCGGAAGGCCCTCATCGAGACCGCCAAGTTCGATGTAGAGGGATTTGCGCACCATCAGGCAGGCCGCAGTGACCGCGGAGAGTGCCTGGACGCAATGTAGTCGCCCGGCTTGGCCCGGATACCCACTGGGCTTACTGGAATAAGGGTGTCCCGCGACACCGTGCAGGCCAATGACGACCCCTGCATGCTGAATTGTTCCATCGGGGTAATAGAGCATCGCACCCACCGCCCCCACGTCTGTCCGACAGGCTTGGCTCGCCATTTCGGTCATCCATTCCCGCCCAAGGATTTCGATGTCATTGTTGAGCAGCAACAACAATCCTCCGTTGGCCTGCGTCGCGGCACGGTTGTTGATCGCGGAGAAGTTGAATGGACCTGGATGTCGGAGCACGCGGATCCGCGTCCGTGCCCGGAGCGATTCCAGCAATTCAAGACACTCGGGATCCGCCGAATCGTTGTCCACGACCAACAGTTCGAAATCGGGATAGTCGGTTCCTTCAAGCAGCCCATCGACACAGCGCCGCAATAGTTGCGCGTGATCCCGAACGGGAATGATGACGCTGACCATCGGTGGAGGCGACGACAAGTGGCGCCTGATGCGGTAGCTGTCCGCTGTTGCTTCGACAACGTCGCCGGGGTTTGTTCGCAGAAGAAACCCGGCAACGGCGGCGGCATCACCGCGCACGGCGCCGATGTCCGGGTAAGGGCAGTCAGCCATGCGCGAGCGCCGGTGATAGACAAAGCTGCCCAAGTGCCGAACCTGCCTGGGCTGTAGGGACGCGACCAGGTCGAGCATCGCCAGGTGGGGCGAGGCGGCGAGCGCGGCGAACCCTCCCGCGGCGCCCAGGCGAGACTCCTCGACAAACGCGCCCTTCGACACGTAGTCCTGGGCAAGCAGCAGGTCGACGTCGGCATCTGGCTTGAAATAAGGCGAATGTCGCCGGCCGCTTGCGTCGATTCCATCTTCATCGCCATAGATCAAGTGCAAGTCAGGTTGCTGGCGGGATGCCTGCTCCACGCGCAATAGCGCGAGTGGATGCAATGTGTCGCCTGCCCGGACACGAGTGAACCAACGCGCGGCCGGCGTCGACTGCGCAACGGATGAACGCAGTCCGGCCGCAGTGGTCGGATCAACGAGGGACACACGGGTAGACGCGCGCAGGCAGCCCTGCAGCGTCCTGGTCGTCGTGGCGCCGCTTTCCGGCACCAGCCACGCTTCCCAGTGGGGATACACCTGGCGCTGGAGGCTGGCGACGGTGGCGCGGAAGGAGCCGACGCTCTCTCCTGCGGGCAGTGTTATCAGAATGACGAATCCAACGTCGTCCGTGGTCCTTTTGATCGGGGAGTCCATCGCATCTCGTCGGTCAAATCTCGCCAGCCACTCGGCGTAAGTCGCCAGCGGACCCGGCGTGCCATGCGACCACCTGATCCTGAAGCACAGCCTTCGCACTGCGCTGCCCAACCCTTCGCTACGAGCGCTCGACGCGAAGGAACGAGCCCAATGGGTCAGCGTTGCGATGGGTGTTCTTGCCGGACGGGCCATGTGTTCTGCCTGACGGTGGCCGGGCAGTTAACCCAGAGCTCCGACGCCAATCTCGGCGAGGCGGCCGATGATGGCTTCCGAGCACGCCATGGGAGAACATTTGCTGCGAATGGATCGTGCCGCATTGCGGCCGACAGGGCCAAGATCCAGCGACCCGTCAACGCAACCGGCCATTAGCCGGGCGGCGTGCGCCAAATCGGGCTCCGCCCAATGTTGCCCATGCCACTCGGGGTATTCCCCGGCCTGCAAAGGCCGCAGGGAATAGCCCACCAGCAGGCTGTTGTCGTCGTCCATGAATTCCATGTTGCCGGAATAAGCGGTGGCAATTACCGTCTTCCCCATGTACATGCTCTCGGCAAGGTGCAAGCCGAACCCCTCCGATCGATGGAGGGACACATAGGTGTCCGCTGCCTTGAGGAGCGCCAACATCTCGTCGCGATTGAAAAATCCGTCGTACAGGATGATCCTGTCGTCGGAAGCGGCAATGTCCTGCAGCGCCGAAAGGGCCTCCGGATAGCGCTCGCCGTTGATGCTTTTCAAGAGAAGCGCGACGCTGGGTCCCGATCGCGGGAATGCAGCGCGAAATGCCTCGATGGCGCCGACGGGGTTCTTCCTGCTGAGGTAGGAATTGAAGTCGAAGCTGCACAGGAAGACATGCGTACCACTCGCGATTCCAAAGCGGGCGAGGTCCATCCTCGTCGGCTCGTCGAAACCTACCGGCATTGGTATCTTGACCACAGGCTTTGACGTGGCGGCCGAAATCCCCTGGTAGACAAATTGTGTCGGCGTCCAGATTTCGTCGACCAGGCCGAACGCGGGCTTCCAGGCCTCCGGGAATCCCTCCAGCTCCCAAAGCCAATATCCGATGTTGTAGTGACGACGCAGTCGCCGGTGTCCTATTTCGCCATAGAGCCCCTGCATCAGCACGGCATTGACGAAGATGATGTTCGCCCAGTGGGGCATGCGGCGCGAAACGCGAGGCTGGAACTTCACTTCGTTCTGTCGACTCGCGATTCCAACCTGCACGTCGCGCACCGAGAAATCGACTCCAGCCGCATCCAGGCTCGACGCATGTGCGCGCAATGTTTCGGCTATGCCGAACTCCCCGCTGGCGTAGCCGACCAACCCAACGCCGTCCCTGCGAAGGCTGGAGGGCGCCGGCCAGAAATCGCGGATCATCCTGTTGAACCATCCAACCGAGCCGGTCGACGCATGGGTGTTCACTGCACCACCAATTCCGCGAGACTCAGGCCAGCGCCTCGACAATGTCGCGGTGCAAATCCACCAGCGCCTCCACACCCACGCTCAGCCGCACCAAGTTGTCATCGATGCCCAGGGCCTTGCGGCGCTCCAGGGGAATCGACGCGTGCGTCATCACCGCGGGGTGGTTGGCCAGGCTTTCCACGCCGCCGAGCGACTCGGCGAGCGTGAACAGCTCCGTGCGTTCGCAGAACCGTCGCGCCGCATCGAAACCCCCCTTGATCCAGATCGACACGATGCCGCCAAAGCCGTCCATCTGCCGCGCGGCAAGCGCGTGCTGCGGATGCGACGGCAAACCCGGATAGGCCACCTTCTCGATCGCCGGATGCGAGAGGAGGAACTCGGCCAGCGCGTGCGCGTTGTCGCAATGCGCGCGCATGCGCAGGTGCAGGGTCTTGAGCCCGCGCAGGGCGAGGAAGCTGTCGAACGGGCCCTGGATCGCGCCGATCGAGTTCTGCAGGAATGCCATCTGTTCGGCCAGCTCGGCGTTGTCGCCAACGACGACCATGCCACCGACCATGTCCGAGTGGCCATTGAGGTACTTGGTGGCCGAATGCATCA
The DNA here is from genome assembly GCA_038222295.1 of Lysobacterales bacterium. Classification (GTDB taxonomy): domain Bacteria; phylum Pseudomonadota; class Gammaproteobacteria; order Xanthomonadales; family Xanthomonadaceae; genus Cognatiluteimonas. Next base: position 3,431 of record JBBRHT010000075.1, on the reverse strand, counting down.
CCAGGTCGGCGCCCAGTTCCAGCGGTCGCTGGAGGATCGGCGAGGCGAACGTGTTGTCCACGACCACCAGCAGGCCGCGCTTGCGCGCGATCGCCGAGATGGCGGCGATTTCGACGATCTTCAGCGTCGGATTGGTTGGGGTCTCGATCCAGACGAGCTTCGTGTTCGGCTTGATCGATGCTTCGAATGCCGCCGGGTCGGTCAGGTCGACGAAGCTGAAGTCCAGTCCGGCGCTGCGCCGCCGCACGCGCTCGAACAGGCGGTAGGTGCCGCCGTAGACATCATCCATCGCCACGACGTGGTCACCGCTGTCCAGCAATTCCAGCAGCGTCGAGGTCGCCGCCAGGCCGGAGGCGAACGCGAAGCCGCGGGTGCCGTGCTCGAGTTCGGCGACACAACGCTCATAGGCGAAGCGCGTCGGATTGTGGGTGCGTGAGTACTCGAACCCCTGATGCACGCCCGGGCTGGCCTGGGCGTAGGTGCTGGTCGCGTAGATCGGCACCATGACCGCGCCGGTGCTCGGATCGGGCGTCTGCCCGCCATGGATGGCGAGCGTGCCGAGACCCGGTCGCGGCGCCCCCGGGGGGCCGCCGTCGTGATGTTCATTCATGTCGATAACCCTAAAAAGCAGCGGTCGATTCTACCATCCGACCTTCCGGGCCAGGCCTTACTGCACCCGGCGGCGCAGGTAATTCAGCAGGTCGATGCGGGTGATCAGGCCGAGGAAACGTGGGCCGTCGGTGACGATCGCGACATGGCCACGATCGAATACCGGCAGCAAGGCCTCGATCGGTGACGCCACGTCCAGCCGGTCGAGTTTGCTGACCATGGCGGTGGACACCGGATCGCGGAACCGCGCTTCGTCCCCATACACATGCAGCAGCACGTCGGATTCGTCGACGATGCCGACCAGCTCGTCGCCGTCCATGACCGGCAATTGCGAGACGTCGTACAGCTTCATGCGCTGGTAGGCCGTGACCAGCAGGTCATTCGGGCCGACGACCACCGTGTCGCGCTGCGAGAACGGGCGCAGGATCAAGTCGCGTAGGTCGCCGAACTGGTCGCGTTCCAGGAACCCGTTGTCAAGCATCCAGTAGTCGTTGTACATTTTCGACAGGTACTTGTTGCCGGTGTCGCAGACGAACACCAGCACGCGCTTGGGTTGCGTCTGTTCTCGGCAGTACTTCAGCGCCGCGGCGAGCAGCGTGCCGGTCGACGAACCGCCGAGGATGCCCTCCTTCTCCAGCAGCTCGCGCGCGGTCAGGAAGCTTTCCTTGTCGGTGATGGCATAGGCCTTCGTCACCCGGGAAAAATCGGAGATCGCCGGCAGGAAATCCTCGCCGATGCCTTCCACCATCCAACTGGCGGACTTTTCGCTCAGGGTGCCTTCGTTGATGTATTCGGCCAGGATCGAACCGACCGGATCGGCGAGGATCAATTCCGTCTTCGGCGACTGCGTGGCGAAGCAATGGGACAGGCCGGTCATCGTGCCGGAGCTGCCGCAGCCGAAGACGACCGCGTCCAGGTCTCCGTCCATCTGCCGCAGGATTTCCGGACCGGTACCGAATTCGTGGGCGGCGGGATTGTCGGGATTGCCGAACTGGTTGATGAAATACGCACCGGGTGTCTCGCTGGCGATGCGCGCGGCGAGGTCCTGGTAATAGTCCGGATGACCCTTGGCGACGTCCGAGCGCGTCAACACCACCTGCGCGCCCATGGCCTTGAGGTTGAAGATCTTCTCGCGGCTCATCTTGTCCGGGACGACCAGGATGAGCTTGTAGCCCTTCTGCTGCGCAACCAGCGCCAGGCCGATGCCGGTGTTGCCGGCGGTGCCTTCGACCAGCGTGTCGCCGGGCGCGATATCGCCGCGCTTCTCGGCCGCGTCGATCATCGACAGGCCGATGCGGTCCTTGATCGAGCCACCCGGATTCTGGCTTTCCAGCTTCAGGTAGATCGTGCACGGGCCGGCATCGAGATGCTGCGCGCGGACGACCGGCGTCTCGCCGACGAGGGCGAGGACAGAGGGGTGGATCGGCATGGATGGGTCCGGTCAGACGCCGCAGGCGGGCGGATCGCGGGGATTATCGTCCGGATCGCCGTAGTCGTCACCGGCGCGCGCAGCGTGGATCGGAGAGACCGCGGGCGGCGGCGGCCGACGAGGAGGTCGCCGCCGCCCGCGATGGAACAGGGGCCGGGCAGCCGCCAGCGGGCTGCGCGGCATCGCTGCGATGTCAGTGGTGGAGCACGTCGTAGAGACGGGTCAGGCGATCCTTGGCCGCGAGCTTCTCGCGCTTCATCTGGTTCAACGTCAGGTCGTCGACCGGCAGCACGCCCAACTCGGCATCCAGGACCTGCTTGTCCAGCTGCTTGTGGCGCTGGTAGAGCTGCTTGAACTCGGAGTTGCCCTGGATCAATGCGTCAACTTCTGTCTGCGATTGCCCTTCGAACATGGAATCCTCCTCAGCACATGAAAGGGCCCGGGGCGCGGCTCTCGAGTCGGCGCGGGGCCCTGCACGGAACGAATGGAACAAACCGGCCAGCCATGGCTCGACTCCCGCATGCGGCGTCACCAGGAAGGCTGGTGGCGTCGAAGGGGAATCGGATGCTCTGATCATTTGGGCATGGCTCGGTGACCAGGCGGCGTCAAAAGCGGCCCTGCCTGTGATTTCGACCCTACTCTTCCGCGCTCCCACCGGCAAGCGCCTGCGCGCCGATTTGAACAGACACCAGCCGCATGATGGCCCAAGCCCACACCCGATAGTCAACGAACCTAAATTATTGATTTACTTGCGTTTCTTTTGTTTCTCTGGAGGCTTCCGGGCGGCTGGCTTGGTCTTCTTCGGCTTGGCTTTCACAGGCGCGGACGCCTCTCCTGCCGCCACCAACGCAGCCTCCTGTCGTGCCAGCGCCGCCTCCTTGTCGCGCGCCGCCTTCAACTTGGCCGTCTCGATCGCACCGACGTCCACGATGACCTCCTCTGCCTGTTGGCGCGCGGCTGCATCGGCATCGGCCTGCTCGCGCAGCCGCTGGGCTTCCTCGGCCTGCACCTGCGCCTGGATCCGTAACTGTTCGGCCTCCTGTCGCGCGCGCTCGGCGTCCTGGCGACTGGCTTCGACAAGCAACTCACTGCGCTCGCGCTCCATGCCATCGATCGCGCGACGCGTGGCCTGGGTGCGGGCCGCGAGTTCGGCGATGGACACGCGGCGTTCGGCGGTGCGTGCAGCATTGTCGCGGGCGCGGCTGCGGGCGGCGGCCAGCGAATCCAGCGCCTGGTGTGCGATCAGGCGCTCGTACGCGGCGAAGGCGTTGAGTCGCGGATCCGACTCCAGGGACAGCATCCGCCCGGCCAGCGCCTGCGCAGGGTCAGGCGGTGTACCCGCCGCCGCCGCGGATTGGGTCTGCTCGTCCAGCGGACTCTGCGGCTCGGCATT
>JBBRHT010000074.1:0-8911 GCA_038222295.1 Lysobacterales bacterium | reverse complement strand
GGGCAGTGGCATGTTCGTCTCCCTGCCGACGCGCTCCCGCCCGACCCTGCGCTGGGCCACGCCCTTGCTGTTTGCCCTGCTGTGGCTGGCCTACCTGTGGGCGAGCACGCGTTCGGGAGCGGCCCAGCGAAACCTCCTGCTGGACTGGGGCGCGCTGACGGGCGGCTCGGCACTCACGCAGACCCTTGGCGCCTTGTGGTCCGAAGGCCGGGGCCTGCGGCTGCTGACGGCGCTGTTCCTGCATGCGGACTGGACCCACCTGCTGGGCAACCTGATCTTCCTGTTGATCTTCGGCCTGCCCGCCGAGCGGGTGATGGGCCCGTGGCGGTTCCTGCTGTTGTTCCTGCTCGGCGGCATGGTCGCCAACCTGGCCGCGGTGCTCGTCATCGGCGCCCCGCATCGCCTGATCATCGGTGCCAGCGGCGCGGTATCGGCGGTCATTGGCGCTTACCTGGCCCTGTTCCCTCGGGCCACGCTGGGTGTTGTGGTGCCACTGGGCCTGTTCCTGGAATTCGTGCGCGCACCGGCCTCCCTGCTGATCGGGATCTGGGCCCTGCTGCAGATCGTGTTCGCCTACATCGGCCCCGCCTTCGGTGCGGTCGCGTGGGTCGCGCACATCGCCGGCTTCGCGTTCGGCGTGCTGTTCGCCCTGGTGGTGCGCGCGGCGATCGCGCGGCGCCTGCGCAGGCGCCGCGGCTATTGAAAGACGATGCGAACGCCGCCATCCAGATGACACCGACACCCACGAGCTGACACGACTGCCATGATCGCGCCATGAAACTGTACAAGGTCACCTTCCTCAACCACGGCCGCGTCTATTCGCTCTACGCCAGGCGCGTCGCCAGCAGCAGCCTGTGGGGATTCACCGAAGTCGCGGACCTGCAGTTCGACGTCAACGATGGCGTGGTGATCGATCCGACCGAAGAGCGGCTGCGCGACGAGTTCGGCGACACCCAGGTGCTGCACCTGCCGATGCAGAGCGTGATCCGCATCGAGGAAGTCGGGCGCAAGGGACAATCGGCCATCCGCGATGCCACCACCGGCGAAAGCGTGGTGATGGCGTTCCCGCTGCCGCTCAAGCCGCGCTGACGCACCAGGCCGGGCGGCGGCGCATGGGCCGCCGCCGATCCTGTCAGCGCTTGCCCTTCTGCTGCGGGATGAACTGCTCGCGCACCGCCTTGGCCAGCAGGTCCGGCGGCAACAGTCCCTGGTCGAGCAGGAAGTTGTTGAAGGCCAGTCGATCGAACTTCGGCCCGAGCGCCACTTCGGTTTCTGCGCGCAGCTGCAGGATGCGGCTGTAACCGTAGAAATAGCTGCCGGCCTGGCCGGGCATGCGGAAGGTGTAGCGGTCCACTTCCTGCTGGGCCATCGGCTTGGACAGCGCGACATCCTGCGTCAGCACGCGGAAGGCGGTGTCGCGATCGGTCAGGCCCAGGTTGAGCATCGGATCGAGCATCGCGCGCGCGGCGCGCAACAGGCGCAGCTGCAAGGCGATCAGCTGCCCGTCCAGCGGCTCGTAGGGGACCATCTCGGCTTCGGCATACAGCGCCCAGCCCTCGACGTTGACCGAGTTGAACGCGAACAGGCTGCGCGCCTGCGACACCCCGCGCTCGACCATGGCGCTGAACTGCAGTTCGTGTCCCGGCCGGCCTTCGTGCGCGGTGAGGGTCCACGCGGCGGCCTTGTAGGTGAAATCGTCGAACTGCTCGGCCTTGCCGCTGGCATCGGGATTGCCGGTGGTCAGCACGAACTGCCCGCGCTGGCCGTTGTTGTTGATCAGCGGCGGCGGATCCATGTGCGGCGCCGGCTGCGCCGCGTTTTCGGCGTCCGAGGCCAGGCGCATGATCATCGGCCGCTGCGGCAGGTCGACGACGTGGTTGGCGACGATGGCGCGCTCGATCGCCGGGATGACCTCGTTGCGGTAGTAGGGCTCGACCGCGTCGCGACCCAGCTGCTGTTTCTTCAACGCGCGGATGACGTCGCGATAATCGCCCGATGCGAATCCGTGCGCCTTGGCGATGATCGGCGCGATCTGCTGCATGGCCGCGCGCGTTTCCATGAATTCGACTTCGGCGCGCTGCACCAGCAGCATCGGGTCGATGTCGATGCCCACCTGCTTCAGGCTGAAGGCATACAGCTCGGGCGGCATGCGGAAATCCGTGCGCGACTTCGGCAGCACGGACGACCGTTCCCATGCCACGTAATCGGCGACCTGCTGGTCCAGTGCCGCCAGCGATGCGTCCGCGCCGGCGATGTGGAATTGCGTGAACAACTTGCGGATGCCGGCCGCGTAGGTCGGCGCATTGGCGATCGCCTGCTCGACTTCAGCCTTGACCGGACCCAGCCGCTTGCCGCCGGCGAGGCTGTCGTCGAAACGCGCCTTTGCCTGCGCGAAGATCGACTGGCTGCCGGGCGCAAGCCCAAGATAGCGATTCAGTCGCAGCAGCGCCGCAGCGCGGCGCTCGGGCGGGCTCTGGTCCTGCAGCAGGTCCTGTTCGCTCTGGAACACCATCGACGGCGCGTCGGTCCAGTCCAGCAACAGGCGCTCGCCGAGCTCGCTGCCTTCGATCCGGCGCGATGCGGTGTCGATCATGATCTGCAGGTCCTGGCGCACGTTGGGATCGCGCTCCGTCGCCAGCGCCTGCTGCAGTTGCGTGCGCGCGGCCGACAGCGCGTCGCGCTCGCGCGCGGCGTAACCCGGGCCGAGGTCGCTCACCTTGTCGTCATAGCCCGGCAGTCCGACCGACGATGCCATCTCCGGCGAAAATTCCGCCTGCGCGCGAAACAGGATTTGTGCATGGGCATTGCTGGCGGCAATCCAGGCTGGCGCCTGGGTTCGTGCAGGTGCGACCGCAGCGGCTTCAGCAGCATGAACGAAGGCGGGCATCGGCGAGAGCAGTGCCAGCGAAACAGCAAGGACCAGGGGCTTCATGCGCGATACCGATAGTGGAATGTGACCAGCATCGCGTTGGCGGCTGGGCGCGCCAAGCCCCGAAGGTCATGGTGGCGCAACCGCGCTAGCATGCGGATCGCGACATGTACCAGTGGCGCAATCAGGGGGATGGGCATGGGTGTGGCGGATGGCGGCGTGCGCCTGCTGGTCGCGGGAATCCTTGGCATGCTCGCGGGGCCGGTGCTGGCGCTGTCGCAGGCGCCGACCGTCAGCGCCGACGACTATGCACGGGCCGAGCGTCTCGTCGGGTACAACGCCAACCCGCTGGTCGACCACGCGGTCACGACCGTCACATGGCTCGACCCGACCCACTTCTGGTACCGGGACCATGACGCCAATGGCGATCGGTTCCTGCAGGTGGACGTCACCACCGGCAAGGCGTCCGAACGCATCGATGCACGCAAGTTGGCCGCGGCGCTGGCCAAGACCACCGGCAAGCCGGTCGCGGCGCACAAACTGCCGCTTACCGCGTATCGGGTGCGTGCCGATGGCGGGTTCGAGCTCACCGTCGATGGACGGCAATACCGTTGCGATCCGGCGATCGCCGCCTGCACCGCGCGGCCGATGCCATCCGGGCAGGCACCGGGCGTGCCGTCTCCCGATGGGCGCAGCGAAGCCTTCATCCGCGACTGGAACCTGTGGCTGCGCGCTGTCGACGGCGGCAAGGAAACGCAACTGACCCGCGATGGCGTCACTGATCACGGGTACGCCACCGACAACGCCGGCTGGATCCACAGCGACCGCGCGATCCTCGCGTGGTCGCCGGACTCGTCGAAGATCGCGACCTTCCAGCAAGACCAGCGCAGGACCGGCTCGATGACACTGGTCAGCACGCGCGTCGGCCATCCCGAGGTCAAGACCTGGAAGTATCCCCTGGTCGGCGACTTGGACGTGACGCTGATCGAGCGCGTCGTGATCGATGTCCCGACGAAAACCGTTATCCGCCTGAAGACGCCGCCTGACCAGCATCGCTCCACCCTGTGCGACGACGTCAGCTGCGACGGCGGCTGGGAGGACGTGCAATGGGCGCCGGACGGACGCACGCTGGCCTTCGCGGCGTCCTCGCGTGACCACAAGCAGGTGTGGCTGCGCGTGGCCGATGCGCAAAGCGGCGCGGTGCGCGACGTGATGGACGAACGCGTGCCGACGTACTTCGAAAGCGGCAACGGCGCCGTCAACTGGCGCTACCTGCCGCAGTCCAATGCAGTGTTGTGGTTCAGCGAGCGCAACGACTGGGGCAACCTGTATCTGTACGACCTGTCCAGCGGGCGGCTCAAGCATGCGGTGACGACCGGCGCGGGCAACGTCACCCAGGTGCTGCGCGTGGATGCCGCATCGCGCACGGTGTGGTTTCGCGGGGTCGGCCGGGAGGCCGGTCAGGATCCTTATTTGCAATCGTTCTACCGGGTGTCGCTGGATGGCGGCAAGCCGGTCCTGCTGACGCCCGAGGCGGCCGACCACACGATCAGTCTGTCGCCGGACGGCAGGTGGTTCGTCGACGCCTACTCCACGCCGGCGACGCCGCCGGTGACGGTGTTGCGCGACGCGCGTGACGGCCATCGCGTTGCCGCCATCGCCACGGCCGATATCACCCGCCTGAAGGCCGCGGGCTGGATGCCGCCGACACCGATCCTGGTCAAGGCGCGCGACGGCAGGACGGACCTGTACGGCCTGATGTTCAAGCCGTCGCGCTTCGATGCGGGCAAACGCTATCCGATCGTCGACTACATCTATCCGGGGCCGCAGACGGGCTCGGTCGGCAGCCGCAGCTTCGTCGCCGCACGGGTCGATCACCAGGCGCTGGCGGAGCTGGGTTTCATCGTGGTGGCGATCGACGGCATGGGCACGCCATGGCGCGCGAAGTCCTTCCACGACGCCTTCGGCGGCGATGTCGGCGACAACACGTTGCCCGACCAGGTCGCCGCATTGCGCCAGCTGGGCGCGCGCTACCGGTGGATCGACCTGGACCGCGTCGGCGTGTGGGGGCACTCGGGCGGCGGCTATGCCACCGTGGACGCAATGTTCACCTACCCGGACGTCTTCAAGGTCGGCATCAGCGAAAGCGGCAACCACGACAACCGCAATTACGAGGACGACTGGGCCGAGAAATGGCAGGGTCTGGAGCATCGACGCAAGGACGGCAGCAGCAACTACGACGCGCAGGCGAATGAAAACCGCGCGGCCAACCTCAAGGGGCACCTGCTGCTGGCGCATGGCCTGATGGACGACAACGTGCCGCCGTCCAACACGCTGCTGGTGGTGGACGCGCTGATCAAGGCCAACAAGGATTTCGACCTGGTCGTGCTGCCCAATGCCCGCCATGGCTATGGGGTCGACGCGCCGTACATGATGCGTCGCCGCTGGGATTACTTCGTGCGTTACCTGATGGGGGCGACGCCACCACCACAGTACCTGATGCACCCACCGAAAGACTGATCCGTACACATGCAACCGCGCCGCGGAACGCAAACGAATGGAGCACGCATGAATCCCGCGACCGAGGCCGCGTCACCCATGCCATTGGCACAGGTCGGCTGGCAATTGCCGGCGGGGTTGGCCGCCTCGCTTTTACTGGCGGCGGCCAGCGCGGAACTTCTGTTCCGGCAAGCCGATCCCCTGGACCGGATCGCCTATCCGTCGCTGGTGCTGATGCTTGGCGTTGTCTGGGTCTTGTTGCTGCGCACGCTCGTCACCGGCAACCGGCGCCAGCGACGGTGGCTGCAGGAGATGCAGGCACAGACTGCACTGCTGCAGGAGACGCGGCGACTGGCCAGCATTGGCGACTGGACTTGGGAACTGGACACGGGGCGCATTCACTGGTCCGAAGAAACCTACCGCATCCACGAACGCCAGCCGCCCCCCGAAGGCCTGAGCCTGGACATGATCGGCGACTGGATCCACCCCGACGACCGCGCCACGCTCGCAGCGTATTTCGCCGGCGCCTTCGCCGACAGCGATGCAACGGAGACCGAATATCGCATCCTTCGCCCCGACGGCCAGGAGCGCCATTTGTACGCGCGCGCCGAATGGGCCGACCGCACGCCCGGCAAGCGGGTCATGCGCGGCGTCATCCAGGACATCACCAGCCTGGCGGTCATCCGCGACCGGCTGCTGGCGACGCAGGAGGATTACGCCTTCCTGTTCGAGCACAACCCGTTGCCGATGTGGGTCTTCGACCGCGAATCGCTGGGCTTTCTCGCCGTCAACGATTCGATGCTCGACAGCTACGGTTACACGTGCGAGGAACTGCTCGCCGGCACCATGCTCGACATCCGCCCACCCGAGGACGTGCAGGCCGTGCGCGACGCGGCGCTGCTGGACAGCGACGAGCGTCCACAGGCACGGGTCTGGACGCACCTGCGCAAGGATGGCAGCCGCCTGCGTGCGTTGATCCATACCCGCGACACGCTGTTCGAAGGGCGCCCGGCGCGTTTGGTGCTCGCATTGGACGTCACCGAACGCGAGCGCATCGAGCGCCGCTTCCAGCTGATCGCGCGCGCCACCAGCGACGCGGTGTGGGACTGGGACGTGATCACCGGTGCGCTGTGGTGGAGCGAATCGTTCTACACGCTGTTCGGTTACACGCCCGACAACATGCCGCCCGACATCGGCGCATGGGTGTCGTTGATCCACCCTGACGACCATGGCCGCGTCAATTCAAGCCTGCGCGGCGTGATGGCATCGGGTGCAGCGGAATGGGAAGCCGCCTATCGCTTCCGCCGCGGCGACGGCAGCTACGCCGAGGTGCTCGACCGCGGTTTCCTGTTGCGCGATGCCAGTGGCAAGGTGGTCCGCGCCGCCGGCGGCATGCTGGACGTGACCCGGCAGAAGCGCGACGAAGCCGACCTGCGCTTGCTGCGCCGCGCGGTCGAAGCCACCGACAGCGGCATCCTGATCGTCGACATGCGCAGCGCCGACCTGCCGGTCGTGTATGCCAACCGCGGCTTCGAGGCGATGACCGGCTACGCCGCCGCCGACATCATCGGCCACGACTGCCGCTTCCTGCGATCCGATCCCCGCGACGCGGCCCAACGGATGGCGATCCGCGACGGCCTGCGCGAGTGTGCCGAGCTGCGCGTGCTGTTGCGCAACCTGCGAAAGGACGGCAGCAGCTTCTGGAACGACTTCTACATGGCGCCGGTGCGTGACGAGGATGGCAACGTCACCCACATGGTCAGCGTCTGCAACGACGTGAGCGAGCGCGAGCGCAACGAGGAGCGCTTCCAGTTGATCGCGCGCGCCACCAGCGACGCGGTCTGGGACTGGGACTTCATCAAGGGAACGACCTGGCGCAGCGACAACGTCTATGCGCTGTTCGGCTACGGGCCCGGCGAGTTCGGGCCGAACCTGAAGGCCTGGGAGGAATTGCTGCACCCCGACGACCGCGAGCGGGTCATGGACAGCGTGACCCGGGCCGCGGAATCCCACGACACCGAGTGGGAATGCGATTACCGCCTGCGGCGCAAGGACGGCAGCTACGCCGACGTGCGCGACCGCGGCTTCATCGTGCGCGACATGGAAGGCCGCGCGGTGCGCGAGCTGGGCGGCATGCTCGATGTGACCCAGCGCAATCGCGACGAGGTCAACCTGCGCCTGCTGCGGCGCGCGGTCGAGGCGACCAACAACGGCATCGTGATCGCGGATGCACGCCAGCCCGACTTCCCCATCGTCTACGCCAACGGCGCATTCGAGGAGATCACCGGGTATTCCCCGGCCGAGATCATCGGCCGCAATTGCCGCGTGCTGCAGGGCGACGACCACGCGCAGCCCGGCATCGAGGCGGTGCGCGGCGCGCTGCGGGAGCAACGCGAGACGCGGGTGCTGCTGCGCAACTATCGCAAGGACGGGACGCTGTTCTGGAACGACTTCCACCTCGCCCCGGTGTCCGACGAGAACGGAGTCCTGTCGCATTTCGTCGGCGTCATCAGCGACGTCAGCGAGCGCCAGCGCTATGAGGAGCAGCTGGCATACCGGGCCACGCACGACGAACTGACCGGGTTGCCCAACCGGCAGCTGCTGCAGGATCGCCTGCAGCAGGCGATCCTGGCGGCCGAGCGCTACGGCCGCGATGCAGCCGTGGTCTTCATCGACCTCGATGACTTCAAGCTGATCAACGACACCCTGGGCCATGGCGCCGGCGACATCGCGCTGAAGACCGTCGCCAGGCGCCTGAAGGACGCGGTCCGCGATACCGACACCGTCGGCCGCTTCGGCGGCGACGAGTTCGTTATCGTGCTGACCGAGCATGCCGATGAAGCCGGGATGGCGAAAGCCGTCGAGCGCATCACCGCCGCGCTGGCGCAGCCGATCGAACTGGCCGGCGTGCCGCACGTGCTGACGCCGAGCATCGGCCATTGCCGCTACCCGGATGCCGGCACCGACGCCGAGATGCTGCTCAAGCATGCGGACCTTGCCATGTACGAGGCCAAGCGCCAGGGCCGCAACCGCGCGATCGCCTACCGGGCGGAATTCGACCTGGCCGTCTCGCAACGGCTGCAACTGGTCTCGCGGCTGCGCGAGGCGCTGCTGCACGGCGAGTTCGAGCTGGCCTTCCAGCCCCTGTTCGACCCGTCCGGCAATCTGCTGGCACTGGAGGCGCTCGCGCGCTGGCGGCATCCCGAGCGCGGGCTGCTGCCGCCGTCGGAATTCATCAGCGTGTGCGAGGAGAGCGGCCTGATCGTGGATCTTGGCCGGTTCGTGCTGCGCGAGGCCGCCCGCCACCATGCACTGCTGGTCGCGGTGGGCCTGGGCCACGTGCGCCTGGCGGTGAACGTCTCGGCGGCGCAGTTCGCGCACGAGCTGTATCGCGACGTCGCCGCCGCCGTCCACGACTTCGCCCTGCCTGCCGGTGTATTGGAGCTGGAGCTCACCGAGAGCGTGATCATGGGCGACCCGGAACGCGCGATCGAGACGATGCAGCAGATCTCGGCGCTGGGCGTGTGCATTTCGGTGGACGAC
>JBBRHT010000073.1:0-8924 GCA_038222295.1 Lysobacterales bacterium | reverse complement strand
CCAGGACCAGGCGCGGACCGGTGGCGCCCGGCTCGAAATGCGGGTGCATCGCGCTGACAGGCGCAGCCAGGTCGAAGACGACCCGAGTGGTGCCGGGGACTGGCTGGCCGCTGCGGACCTGACGCACGAGGCCCGAACCCGCAGGCATCCGTAACCCGGGCCGTTGGCGCGAACCCGGCAGGTCGATGACCAGCCGGTCGGGGTTGGCGAGCGTGATGAGCTGGAAACCGGATTCCCGGTCGAAGGCGAGTTCCGCGCGGGTTCCGGCCGGGCCGGTGCTCAGTTCCAGGTCCCGCAATTCGCCGGCATGCGCGAGGTTCCAGCAGACGGCGGCGACCAGCGCCATGCCGAGCAGTAATTGCTGGAAGCTTGTCCCCTTTGCGCGCATGGCCCCGATTCAAGCACCAAGAGTCGAGCTTTGCAAGCGTCTTTTCCCTTATTTATCCGTGGGCTGTAGCGTGTTCCTGTCGTCGGGGCGGAGGAAGGGGTCGCAAACCACACTTTGTTCCGCGCGCTTCAGCCAGGCAGCGCCGACTGGCGACCCCACCCGCAGCTCTACCCGGCGACCATCGCCGGCAAGCTCCAGGCAGACATGCAGATCGGCCTCCGGGAGCGCATGCCCTCCCCGCTCCGGCCATTCCACCAGCCACAGGGACGCGCTGGCGTCGTCCAGGGCAAGGAATTCCAGCTCTCCGGGGGCAGCAATACGGTAGAGGTCCAGATGCAGGGCCATCCTGCCGCCGTCCAGCAGGTAGTGCTCGACCAGCGTGTAGGTCGGACTGCGGATGGCGCCGGTCACCCCGAGGTCGCGCAACCAGGCGCGTGCCAGCGTCGATTTGCCTGCGCCCAGGTCGCCATGCAGGTAGACGATGGCGTTTTCTGGTTGCGTGCGCGACAGCAGGCCGCCGAGCGCATCGGTCGCACGGGCGTCGGGCAGGAGAAGCGTTGTCATGCCGCGCGCTGCGGATTCGACAGGCTGCGCAGGCAACGCAACACGTCCGATGGCAGCAGGCCACGTTGGCCACCGCTGGCGGCGGCAACGTCACCGGCCACTGCATGCAACAACGCGCCACAACGCGCGGCGTCGAAAGCAGCGAAACCCTGCGCACGCAACGCGCCGATGACGCCGGTCAGCACGTCGCCCATGCCGCCCACCGCCATTCCGGGATTGCCGGCAGCAATCACGCAGGGCGTCTGCCCTGGCGCCGCGATGATCGTGCCGGCACCCTTCAGCACCACCACGCATCCGTGGCGCTCGACCAATGCGCTTGCTGCGTCAAAACGGTCGGCCTGCACCGCACCGACGTCGACGCCGAGCAGTCGACCGGCTTCGCCGGGATGCGGCGTCAGGATGGTGTCGACTGGCAGCTGCCGTGGCGAGCCGGCCAGCAGGTTCAATGCATCGGCATCCATCACCAGCGGCTTGCCGGAAGACAACGCTGCATCCAACAGCGCCCTGCCCCATTCCTGCGTGCCGAGCCCCGGGCCGATGGCGAGCACGCTCGCCGCAGCAGCCAGCCTGCGCAGCGCGTCGGCATCTTCCACCGCAGCGACCATTGCCTCCGGACGGCGTGCGAGCAGCGCGGAAACGGTCGTGGCCTGCGTTGCAACACTGACCAGTCCCGCACCGGTGCGCAGCGCAGCTTCGGCGCACAGGACGATGGCACCGCCATGTCCGCTGTCGCCGCCCACGCACAACACATGGCCGAAGTCGCCCTTGTGCGTGTCGAGCGCACGGGGCATCAACCAGTCCTGCAAGGTCGCAGGGGGCAACGCGTAGGCGGACGCTGGAAAGGAACCCAGTTGGATGCCGAGGTCGGCAACCGTCATTTCTCCACGATGATCCAGCGCCGCCCCGGTCGCCAGTCCGCGATGCGCGGCAATGAATTGCAGCGTCGAATCGGCCCGCACGGCCTTGCCCGGCACGTTGCCGGAGTCCGCATCCACGCCGCTGGGGACGTCGAGCGAAAACACGATGCATCCGCTCGCGTTGATGGCGTCGATCAACGTCGCCGATGCGGCATCGGGGGCACGGCGCAAGCCGATGCCGAACAACGCATCGACGAGAACGTCCGCTTCGCGCAGCGCGCCATTGAAGTCCGAGCAGGCCCCACCTGCGGCGATGAACTGCGCGCACGCCTGCCGCGCTTCGGCGGTCGTCGGCGCGACCAGCCGGACGACAGCCACGTCGCGACCGCTCAGCAGCGCCTGCGTCCCCAGCGAGTAGCCGTCTCCACCGTTGTTGCCGGGTCCGCAGACCACCAGGATGCGCTGCGCTTGCGGCCACGACGCCAGCAGGTGGCGCCACCCTGCCTCGCCGGCCAGTTGCATCAGGGCACCGCTGTCCCCGCTCGCCGCGCGAGCGGCAGCCTCGATGTCGCGCAGGCTTGCGTTGTCGTGGAGCGCGACGGCGTGTTGCATGCCGCGATTCTATACTTGGCCCGTGCAACCGACCCCCGCCGCTGCCAGCTCCGCTTCGGACCAGCGTGATTACGCGCTTCTTGCAGGCACGATCAGGACGCTGGCGCGGGAACTTGGCTTCCAGCGCTGCGGGATCGGCGATGTCCTCCTTGATGGCGACGCGGCCCACCTGCGCGACTGGCTCGCGCAGGGCCTGCACGGATCGATGCACTGGATGGACCGCCACGGCGACAAGCGCTCGCAGCCAGATTTGCTGGTCCCGGGCACCGTGCGGGTCATCTCCGTCGGCATGGATTATTCGGGGAATGGAGAAGATCCATGGGCGACGCTGTCCGATGGCGAGCGCGCCTACGTGGCGCGCTACGCACTGGGACGCGATTACCACAAACTGATGCGGAGGCGGCTGCAGGTACTCGCCGATGCCATCGCCGAGACGGTCGGGCCGTTCGGTCATCGCGTCTTCGTCGACTCGGCGCCGGTGCTCGAGCGGGCGCTGGCGCGCAACGCCGGCCTTGGCTGGATCGGCAAGCACACCTGCCTGATCGATCGTGACGGCGGATCGTGGTTCTTCCTCGGCGAGATCTACGTCGACATGCCCTTGCCGGTGGATCCTCCGGCGAGCGCCCACTGCGGCACCTGCGTGCGCTGCATCGACATCTGTCCGACGCAGGCGATCACCGCACCGTATCGGCTGGATGCGCGCCGCTGCATCAGCTACCTGACAATCGAGCATGAAGGCGCGATCGATCCCGAACTGCGTCCCCTGATCGGCAACCGCATCTTCGGTTGCGACGATTGCCAGCTCGTCTGTCCCTGGAACAAGTTCGCCAAGACAACGGACGAGCCTGACTTCCGGGCACGCAACAATCTCGACCAGGCGACCCTTGCCGAACTCTTCGCCTGGACGGCGGAAGAATTCCTGCAGCGCACGGAAGGCTCCGCGATCCGCCGCAGCGGCTACCAGCGCTGGCTGCGCAACATCGCCGTCGCCCTGGGCAACGCGCCCACGACTGCGAACGTCATGGCCGCGCTGGCGTCACGCCGCGAGTCGGACGATCCGGTCGTCCGCGAACACGTGCAGTGGGCGCTGGAGCGCCACGGCCACGCCTGAGCGTCAGGCTACCTGCTTGGGAATCGACAGGTTGGTGTGCGTCAGCAGGTTGTGCCGGTCGACATACACCAGCGTCGGCTTGTAGTTGGCCGCTTCGGCTTCATCGCAGGTGCCATAGGCGCAGATGATCACCAGGTCGCCTGGCTGCGCGCGATGGGCCGCGGCACCGTTCACCGAGATGATCCCGCTGCGTTCCTCGCCACGAATGGCGTAGGTGACGAAGCGCTGGCCGTTATTGACGTTGAAGATGTGGACCTGCTCGTACTCGCGGATCCCGGAAATATCCAGCAGGCGACCGTCGATCGCGCAGGAGCCTTCGTAGTGCAGTTCGGCGTGCGTCACCGTGGCCCGATGGATCTTGGCCTTGAGGATGTTGAGCTGCATGGACGGGCTCCGGCCACGGCCGATCGTGAAAGAGGACGGCAGTGTAGGGAGCGGTATGCGGCACCGCAACATTGCCGCCCGGCTTGTTCAGTCGACGTCGAACTCAAGGTTGTCGATCAGCCGGGTCCGGCCCAGCCGGGCGGCGACCAGGGCCACCCGGGCGCCGCGGTCACCGTCCTGCGGCTCACGCAGGTCGGGATGCCGCACGGCTGCGTAGTCGACGTCGAATCCGCGCTCCTGGAGCATCCGTGTCGCCGCCGCTTCGACGTCGGCGCGCGCATCACCCGCCGTGATCCGCGTCTTCATGTACTGCAGCGCTTGATGGATCGCCGCGGCGACCGGCCGTTCGCCGGGCGAGAGGTACCGGTTGCGCGAACTCATCGCCAGGCCGTCCGCTTCGCGCAGGGTCGGTGCGGCCACGATCTCGATTGGGAAGGACAGATCGCCCACCAGGTAACGGATCACGGCCAACTGCTGGAAGTCCTTCCGCCCGAAGACGGCCGCGTCCGGCTGTACCTGGTTGAACAACCGCGACACCACCGTCGCCACGCCATCGAAGTGGCCGGGGCGGTGGGCGCCTTCGAGCAGGTCGGCGATTACCGGCACATGGACCTGGACCGTGGATTGCGCACCGTGCGGGTACATCGTTTCCACCGGTGGCATCCACAGCAGGTCGCAACCGGCTGCTTCCAACCCGCTGGCATCCGCTTCCGGCGTCCGTGGATAGCGGCCGAAATCCTCGTCTGGACCGAACTGCGTCGGATTGACGAAGACGCTGGCGACGACCCGGTCGGCATGCTGCCGCGCCAGCTCGACCAGCGAGAAATGACCCGCGTGCAGGTTGCCCATCGTCGGCACGAAGCCGATCCGCATGCCGCCACGTTTCCATTCGTCGATCCGGGCGCGCAGCGCCGCGAGTTCGCTGACGATCCCGATCATCCGTAGCTGTGTTCCGCATCGGGAAAGCTGCCATCGCGCACGGCCTCGGCGAACGCAGCGACCGCGGCGGCGATCGATCCGCCATCGGCGAGGAAATCCTTCACGAATTTCGGACGACGATGCCCACTGTTGATGCCGAGCAGGTCGTGCAGGACCAGCACCTGGCCATCGCATTGCGCGCCCGCGCCGATGCCGATCGTCGGGATGCTTGACGCCGCGGTGATCGCCGCGGCAACCGACGACGGGACGCACTCGAGCACCAGCAACGATGCGCCCGCCTCGGCCACGGCGACGGCGTCGTTGCGCAGCGTGGCCGCGGCGCGCTCGTCGCGGCCCTGCACCTTGTAGCCGCCCAGTCGCAGCACCGACTGCGGCGTCAGGCCGAGGTGCGCGCACACGGGAATTTCGCGTTCGACCAGGAAACGGATCACGTCGAGCTTGAATCCGGCGCCTTCGAGCTTGACCATCCCGGCGCCCGCCTGCAGGCAGCGCACCGCGGCGTCCAGCGCCCGTTCCGGCGTTGCATCGGCCTGGAAAGGCAGGTCGGCGATGAGCAGTGCGTGGGAGACGCCCCGGGCCACGCATGCAGTGTGGTAGACGATGTCGTCGACGCTGACCGGCAAGGTGCTCTGGTGGCCCTGCACGACCATGCCAAGCGAATCGCCGACCAGGATGACGTCAACGCCGTTGTCATCGAGCGCGCGCGCGAAGCTGGCGTCGTAGGCGGTCAACATCACCAGCTTGCGGCCCTCGCGCCTGGCGTCGGCAAGCATCGGCACGGTCCAGGCCTTGCGGGCGGGGCGATCGGCGTACATGCGGCTCCAGCGAAGGCCCGAGGCCCGGGTTGCGGGCCGCTAGCCTACGACTTCGACACCCTCCGAAGCCAGCACGGCCAGCGCGTCACGCGCGCTCCCCCGGCCGGGAATCGACGCCTGCGGGTCGAGCTCGAGCAAGGGGACCAGCATGAATGCACGTTCGTGCAGATGCGGATGGGGAACGTGCAGACCGGGGACGTCGATGATCCTGTCGCCATACAACAGCAGGTCCAGGTCGAGGCTGCGCGGCCCCCACCGCTCCTGGCGTTCGCGCCCGAATGTCCGCTCGATCCCCAGCAAACCATCCAGCAATGCGGGGGCGTCGAGGCCGGTTTCGAGCAGGGCAACGGCGTTGATGAAGTCGGGTTGCGCAACCGGGCCCCAGGCCGGGCTGCGATAGAGCTTCGAGGATTGCAGCAATCGTGTGGAGGGAAGCTTGTCGAGCTCGAGGATGGCGGCACGCAAGGTCGCCAGCGGATCGCCCGTGTTGCCGCCCAGTCCGACCCAGGCGCGCATGGCGTCGATCACTCCGAAGCGACGGGACGGCGGCGCCGACGGCGTCGCTTCTTCGGCGCGGCGTCGTCACCCGATGCATCGTCGGCGCCGTCGACAACCGGCATTTCGCCCTCCGCGATGTATTCTTCGACCGCCATCGTCTGCGCCTCCTGCCAGAAGCTGACTTCCTCGGCGTGCTCGTTGGATGCGAACTGCCGGAGCACCAGGAAGTCGAACGCGGCGCGAAAACGCGGATGCACAAGCAGGCGCATCACGCGCTTGCGCTGGCGTTGCGACAAGCGGGACTGCAACAGCCAGATTTCCTGCATCGGCAGCGAAAAACGCCGCGGAAGCGCGATCACCGAAAGCTGGTGCAGCGTGACCCGGTCGGCGGCGCGCCGCTGGGCCTCGGCGGCATGCATGCCCTGCGCCTGGAGCGACATGAGCGTGCGGCAATACGCGGGCCACAGCAGCAGCGCGAACAGGAATGCAGGCGAGACCGGCTCGTCATTGGCGACGCGCACGTCCGTGCCGCGCAAGCCCTCGAGCAGCATCCGCCGCAGCGCGCCACTGCGATTGGATGACAGCGCGGCTGCTGTTTCCGGCAGCAGGACTTGCAACAGGCCGTGCTGCTCCAGGCCGAGGAAACTTTCAACGGCATGCCCGGACAGGAAGAGCTTCAGGCACTCCTCGAACAACCGCGCCGGGGCTGATTCGCCCAGCAGCGGCGCCAGAACCGCAATCGGGGCTGCAGTGGCGGGCTCGATCGTGAACGCTAGCTTGGCCGCCAGTCGGATCGCACGCAGCATGCGCACCGGATCCTCGCGATAGCGCTGCTCGGGGTCGCCGATCAACCGCAGCAGGCCGTTCTGCACGTCCTCGAAACCGCCGGTGTAATCGCGGACGGAAAAATCGTCGATCGCGTAATACAGCGCGTTGGCGGTGAAGTCGCGGCGGATGGCGTCATCCTCGATCGAGCCGTACACGTTGTCGCGGACCAGGCGGCCGCCTTCATGGAGTTCGCGGTCTCCACTGCCGTCGTCGACGTTGGCGCGGAACGTCGCCACCTCGATGATCTCGCGGCCGAACACCACGTGCGCCAGCCGGAAGCGTCGCCCGATCAGGCGCGAATTGCGGAACAGGTGGCGCACCTCTTCCGGCGTCGCGCTGGTGGCGATGTCGAAATCCTTGGGGTGGCCGCCAACCAGCAGGTCACGCACTGCGCCACCAACGAGATACGCGGCGAAACCCCCATCGCGCAGCCGGTACAGCACGCGCAAGGCATTGGGACTGATGTCCTTGCGCGAGATCGGATGCGAGTCGCGCGCAATGGTTTGCATCGCTGTCGGCTGTCCGTCGGCAGGCAATCCGTGGTGGGTCGATTCGTCGTAATGGATGGGCATTGAGGGCGGCGCGGCCGCAAAGATAAGCCAGGAGGCGGGGATTCGCGTTGCCTGCGGCAAACGCGGCCCATATACTAGCAAGCCTCGCGCTGCAGTCCCGGGCAGAGGGTCGGTTGTCCAGCCGACAGGCTTCGGAGTCCGCTCCGGGCCAACCCCCGCTCCCTTCGTCTAGAGGCCCAGGACGTGGCCCTCTCAAGGCTAAAACACGGGTTCGAATCCCGTAGGGAGCACCATCTTCCAGTGCGCACCGACGAGCCCGGTTTCCACCGGGCTTTTCATTGTGCGCATCATCCGACTCGCTAGACTATGCGGGACAGGTCGCCGGAATACCCAAATGCCATTCGTCGTCACCGAGAACTGCATCAAGTGCAAATACACCGATTGCGTCGAGGTGTGTCCGGTCGACTGCTTCCACGAAGGCCCGAACTTCCTCGTCATCGATCCCGACGAGTGCATCGACTGCACCTTGTGCGAGCCGGAATGCCCGATCAACGCCATCTATCCCGAAGATGACGTGCCTGCCGGCCAGGAGGCCTTCGTTGCCCTGAATGCCGAGCTGTCGAAGGCTTGGCCTGTCCTGACCACCCGCAAGGATGGCTTGCCCGATGCAAAGCAATGGGAGGGCAAGCCCGACAAGCTGCCCTTGCTCAAGCGCTAGCCAGGCGAACGCGGCCTGATCCGGATGGGCTGGCGGTACCTGCCGATCTCGGCAGGAATGCGCCGCTGCAACATGCCGAGCAGATCGACCGCAGCGGCACTGCGATCGGGCTTTCCATCCAGGCCCAACGCCAGGACGCGGGTCAGCACGTGGCCAGCGGGCCGTTGCAACACCAGCGCCTGCGACTGGATCAGGAACTGCCGGCCGCGATACCGCACCGCGTGGATGCCAAGCATCTGAGCCCTGCTTTGATATTCGACGCCATCCGTTCGCACGAGGATCTGTCCGATCGTGTTCCAGATGTCGAGCATGTTGTCCGCTACGGTGAATTCGCCGTTCCCGGCACTGGTTGCGGACGATGGCGACGCGGGATGCTGCTTTCTCGCGTCAGACGCGCAGCCGGCCGCCAGGCACAGGGCGGCGGCCAACGCCGCCCATGGCACCAGCCCACGCCGCACGGAATGACTCCGGATGCGGCGGGGACCTTCCAACCGGCCAGCCTCAGCTGCCGCCGAGGCCGGATTTCAGCGTGGCGATCAACTGGGACGCGGCCGCGCTGGTCGCGGGCATGCCGCGCGGATCGACCGCGGACACATACACGCCGGAATCGACCTTGGTGGCGCGGACGAGGAAGTTGTCGCCCTGGTAGGCCACGTCATAGGTCCCGAGCAATTGCGCCTTGCTGGCGATGGTGAGTC
>JBBRHT010000072.1:0-8935 GCA_038222295.1 Lysobacterales bacterium | reverse complement strand
GGCAGCCGTGCCGGTCGATGTCGAGCATGCGACGGCCCTTGCGCGAGTCGACCTGCGCCACCTGCAACTGGTGACGATCGACGGCGAGGATGCCAAGGATTTCGACGACGCCGTGTATTGCGAGGCCAACCCGGACGGGTTCCGCCTCGTGGTCGCGATCGCGGATGTCTCGCATTACGTGATGCCGGGTACGCCGCTGGATGACGAGGCCACCAAGCGTGCGACGTCGGTGTATTTCCCCGGTTTCGTCGTGCCGATGCTTCCAGAGACCCTTTCCAACGGCATCTGCTCGCTGAAGCCCAAGGTCGATCGCCTCTGCTTCGTCTGCGACATGCAGGTCGACCGGAACGGCGGGGTCAGCTCATCGACATTCTATGAAGCGGTGATGCATTCGCATGCGCGACTGACCTACACGCAGGTGTGGAATGCGGTTGGCGAAGGCGTCCCGGAGGAAGATCGCGGGCACGCGCTCGGTGTCATTGGAAAACTGCTGCCGCAGATCGAACGCCTGCACCAGCTGTACCGCATCCTGGACAAGGCGCGGCAGAAGCGCGGCGCGATCGAGTTCGAGACGTCCGAGGTGCGGTTCGTGCTCGGGCCGCAGGGCGAGGTCACGCAGGCCGGCATGATCCAGCGCAACGACGCGCACAAGCTGATCGAGGAATGCATGATCGCGGCCAACGTCGAGGCGGCGAAATTCCTCCTCGGTGCAGCGGTCCCGGCACCCTATCGCGACCACGACAAGCCGCCGGAAGCGAAGTTCACCGACCTGCTGGAATTCCTCAAGGAGTTCAAGCTGCGCCTGCCGTCGTGGGCGAAGGTGCAGCCGCGCGATTTCCGTCAGTTGCTCGAGACCATCCGTGACCGCCCTGATGCCGCGTTGCTCGAATCGGTCGTGCTGCGCAGCCAGAGCCTGGCTGTGTACGCGCCCGACAACATCGGGCACTTCGGGCTCGCGCTGTCGGCATACGCGCACTTCACCTCGCCGATCCGGCGCTATCCCGACCTGCTCGTGCATCGCGCCATCAAGCACGCGCTGGTGGGTGGCCATGCGGATTCCTACCGGTACACGGCCCATGCGATGGCGGCGTTGTCGCTGCAATGCTCGGAGCGCTCGCGGCGTGCCGACGAAGCCCAACGCGAAGTCGACGAGCGTTACCGCGCGGCCTGGATGGAACAGCATGTCGGCGGGCAGTTCATGGGCACGATCAGCGGGGTGACCAGCTTCGGTCTGTTCATCGAGCTCGACGACTCGAAGGTCAACGGACTGGTGCACGTCACCCAGTTGCCGCGGGATTTCTATCATTTCGACCCGATCCGCAAGACGCTGACCGGTGAGCGACGTGCCCGCGAGTACCGCCTGGGTGACCGCGTGGAGATCGTGGTGCTGAAGGCCAGCGTCGAGGACCGGCGCATTGATTTCCGCCTGGTCGACGAAGTACCTGGTGGCGCCGAAGACAGGCCACCGGTGCCGCGCGGCCAGCCGGCAAAACGCAAGAAGGCGCGCTACTGATGCGCCCCCACCTCGCCAACGCCCGAGCGCGGGCAGCACGCGGCGCCAAGCGGCCACCTGACGCATGAGCAAGGACAACCAGTGGATCGCGGGCATCAACTCCGTCGAGGCCGCCATCGCCAACGACGCGGAGAACGTCCGCGAAGTCCTGATCGAGGCAGGCGCACGCAATCCGCGCATCAGCGAGATCGAAACCAATGCGCGCCGATACGGCATCGAGGTGCGTCGCGTGACGCAGCAGGCGCTCGAAGGGATCGCCGGAGGCCTGCGCCACCAGGGCGCGGTCGCACGCTATGCGGCTGCCAGGACGTGGGACGAAAATGAACTGCCAGGGCTGGTCGAAGCCGCCGGCGGCAAGGCCCTGATCCTGGTGCTGGATGGCGTGCAGGATCCGCACAACCTCGGCGCCTGCCTGCGCAGTGCCGCGGCAGCGGGGGTCACGGCCGTTGTGATCCCCAAGGACAAGGCAGTGCAGGTCAACGCGACCGTGCGCAAGACCTCCGCCGGCGCGGCTGACAGCATCCCGGTGATCCGGGCGACCAACCTGGCGCGTTGCATGCGCGACCTGCAGCAGATGGGCGTGTGGCTCTACGGCCTGGCCGGCGATGCCACCGCATCGCTGTATGCGATCGACCTGCGCGGCAACGTGGCGCTGGTGCTTGGCGGCGAAGCCGACGGCTTGCGACGTCTCACGCGCGAGCACTGCGACCAGCTGGTGAAGATCCCGATGCCGGGCGACACGGAAAGCCTCAACGTTTCCGTCGCCACCGGCGTCAGCCTGTTCGAGGCCGTGCGCCAGCGTCAGCAGTAGATTCCCAGCGCACGAGGAAAACTGATGTCCGCACTTGCATGGTTCGACTGGGTTGGCCTGGGCGGGACGCTGGTCATCCTGGTCGCGTATTTCCTGCTGCAGGCGCGACGCATGGACGGCACCGATCGCCGCTACCAGCTCCTCAACGCAATCGGATCGGCCGGAGTGCTTGTGTCGCTGATGGGGAGCTTCAACCTGTCGGTTTTCCTGCTCGAGTTCGCCTGGCTGCTGATCAGCGTCTACGGCTTGGCACGATCGCTGCTTGGCGCGCGCCCGCCCGGATGACATTGAGCGGTCAGGGCACCGGCTGCCAGGCGTTGGCGATCCTGCAGAACAACTCGGCGGTGCGCTCGGCGTCATAGACCGCCGAGTGCGCTTCCTCGCCGTTCCACGGCAGGCCCGCCGCCTGCATGGCGCGACTGAGTACCGTCTGCCCGTAGGCGAGGCCAGCCAGCGAAACGGTGTCGAAGACGCTGAAGGGGTGGAACGGGTTGCGCTTGTGCTCGACGCGGGCCACGGCGGCGTTGAGGAAGTTCAGGTCGAAATGCGCGTTGTGCCCGACCAGGATCGCGCGCTGGCAGTTGTGGCGGCGCACTGCGGCGCGCACCGCCGCGAAGATATGGTCCAGCCCTTCTTTTTCCTGCTTGGCCATCCGGAACGGATGTCCGATGTCGATTCGGGTGATTTCGAGGGATTTCGGGTCGATCAAGGTTCCGGGCGCAGGGTCAAGGTGCACGCAGGCGACTTCGCCCGGGATGAAACGACCTTCACTGTCCAGTTCGATGGGGATCGCGGCGATTTCCAGCAACGCGTGGCGGTTCCAGTCGAACCCCCCGGTCTCAACGTCGACCACGACCGGAAGGTAGCCGCGGAAGCGTTCGCTCATCTTCCGGAAAGTCGCTGGAACCTCGCTCTGTGGATCGATCTGCGTCATTGCGCAAGCCTAGCAGAGCGCAATCGTGCTCGCGCTTGCTGCTGCGGGGAGGAATGCCCGCAGCGCGGTCGACGCCGAGCGCGTCAGCCGCCGGTGTTGGTCTCGTCGCGCTTGTCGCGCGGCGACATGATGCCTTCGCCATGCACCCGATACCAGACGTTCTCGGCGATGTTGGTGGCATGGTCGCCGATGCGCTCGATGTTCTTGGCCATGAACAACAGGTGCGTGCAGGGCGTGATGCTGCGCGCGTCCTCCATCATGTAAGTGAGCAGCTCACGGAACAGGCCCGTGTACTGGGCGTCGAGTTCCGCATCACGCTCGCGCACGCGGATCGCCGCATCGGCGTCGTTGTCGCGGTATGCGTCAAGCACGTCGCGGACCTGCTGCACGGCCAGTTCGCCGAGCGCATGCAGGCCGCGCGTGTGCGGCAAGGGCGGGGCCAGGTTCAAGGCCATCGAGCGCTTGGCGACATTGGCGGCATAGTCGCCGATGCGCTCGATGTCGGCGGCGATGCGCAGCGCGGCCAGGATCTCGCGCAGGTCGCGGGCGAGCGGGCCACGCAGGGCCAACCGCATCACATCGTGGCTGATGTCGTGTTCCATCGTGTCGATGGCATCGTCGTTGCCGATGATGCGGGCCGCCGCCTGGTCGTCGCGACGCTCGACCACGTCCAGTGCCGCTTCCAGCTGTGAAGCGGCCATCTCGCCCATGCGCAGGATCTCGTTGAGTAGTCGCTGCTGCTCTTCGTCGAGGCTTCTGACGATGTGCTGGTTGGTTGGCATGTCTGTGTCCTCAGCCGAAACGGCCGGTGATGTAATCCTCGGTCTGCTGCTTCGAGGGATTGGAGAAGATCGTCTCGGTGGTGTCGTGCTCGATCAGGTCGCCCAGGTACATGAAGGCGGTGTAATCCGAGACGCGCGCCGCCTGCTGCATGTTGTGGGTGACGATCACGATGGTGTACGTCGACTTGAGGTCGGCGACCAGCTGCTCGATCCGGCTCGTCGAAATCGGATCCAGTGCCGATGTCGGTTCGTCCAGCAGCAATACGTCCGGCCGCAGCGCCACGGCGCGGGCGATGCACAAGCGCTGCTGCTGTCCTCCCGACAGGCCGAGGGCGTTCTGCTTCAGCTTGTCCTTGACCTCGTCCCAGATCGCCGCCTGGCGCAGCGCCGCCTCGACGCGCGACTCCATGTCCGCTTTCGACAGGCGCTCGTGGTGGCGGATGCCATAGGCGACGTTCTCGAAGATCGTCATCGGAAACGGAACCGGCTTCTGGAACACCATGCCGACCTTGCTGCGCAGCCGGTTCATGGGATATTTCGGGTCCAGGATGTTGACGCCGTCCAGCAGCACTTCGCCGCTGGTGAACTGCTTGGGATACAGCGCGTAGATACGGTTGAACACGCGCAGCAACGTCGACTTTCCACAGCCCGACGGCCCGATCAGCGCGGTGACCTGCTTTTCGGGGATGTCCAGGTTGATGTCCTTGACAGCGTGGAACTTGTCGTACCAGAAGTCGAGGTTGCGGGCTGCCAACTTGATGGATGCCATGGCGCGCGTCGTCGCGTCGCGGGACGGCATCGACATGGCAGGGCGGGCATCATTCATGGCGGGAGCCTGGGCAGGGGTTAGGGACACGTCATTCATGGCTGATCCGGTTGCGCGCCACGATGGCGCGCGCAGCCAGGCTGACAAGCAACACGAACAGCGTCAGCACGAAGGCGCCGGCCCATGCAAGGGTGTGCCAGCTGTCGTAAGGACTCATCGCGTACTGGAAGATCCCCACCGGCACGTTGGCCATCGGCGCCGACACGTCGGTGGACCAGTACTGGTTGTTGAGCGCGGTGAACAGCAATGGCGCGGTTTCGCCACTGATGCGCGCCAGCGCCAGCAGGATGCCGGTGACGATGCCAGGCAGCGACGCGCGGTACAGCACCTGCACGATGACCTTCCACTGCGGCACGCCCAGCGACAGCGCCGCTTCGCGCATCTGCGCCGCCACCAGTCGCAACATCTCGTCGGTCGTGCGCACGACCACCGGCAGCACGATGAAACCCAGCGAGATGGCGCCGGCGAGGGCGGAGAAGTGCCCCATCGGCGCCACGACCAGCGTGTACACGAACAAGCCGAGCACGATCGACGGTGCGGACAGCAGGATGTCGTTGACGAAGCGGACGGTTTCGCCCAGCCAGCTCTTCTGCGAGTACTCGGCAAGGAACGTCCCGGCCAGCACGCCGATCGGCGCGCCCAGCAGGATGCCGAGCACGCTCATCAGCGCGCTGCCGAAGAAAGCATTGAGCATGCCACCCGTCTCGCCCGGCGGAGGCGTCATTTTCGTGAACAGCGCGACATTGATCGACGCCAGTCCATTGTGCAGCGTGGTCCACAGGATCCACACCAGCCAGAACAACCCGAAGATCGCAGCCAGTACGGCGAACACCTGCGCGACGATGTTCTTCGCGCGTCGAAAGCCGTAGCGTGAGTCGAACATCAGTTGCCTTCCCGCTTGGCGAGTTGGCGCAACATCAACCGGGCGGCGGCCAGTACGACGAAGGTGACCAGGAACAACACGAATCCGAGTGCCAACAAAGTGGATCGGTATATTTCCGAATCCGCTTCGGTGAATTCATTGGCGATGGTGGCGGCGATGGAGTTGCCCGGCATCAGCAGCGAGGCCGTCATTTCGTGCGCATTGCCCAGTACGAAGGTCACAGCCATGGTCTCGCCAAGCGCCCGGCCCAGGCCAAGGAACACGCCGCCGATCACCGCCGAGCGCGTGTACGGCAGCACGACGTCCCAGACAACCTCCCAGCGGGTCGAACCCAGCGCGTACGAAGACTCCTTCAACGGCCCGGGAACCGTCAGGAAGACGTCGCGCATCACCGATGCAATGAACGGGATGACCATGACCGCCAGCACCAGTCCCGCGGTGAGCATGCCCAGTCCCAGTGGCGGTCCCGAGAACAGCGCGCCGACGATCGGCCACTGGCCCATGTGCGAATCGATCCACGGATACACGTGCTCGGCCAGTACCGGCACGAGCACGAACAGTCCCCACATGCCGTAGATGATCGACGGGATGCCGGCGAGCAATTCGATTGCCGTGCCGACCGGGCCGCGCAACCACTTGGGAGCGATCTCGGTCAGGAACATCGCGATCCCGAAGCTCACCGGCACCGCGATCACCATGGCGATGAGCGCGGTCATGATCGTTCCGTAGATCGGCACCAGCGCGCCGAACTGCTGCCCCACCGGATCCCAGGTGCGCGACCACAGGAAGCCAAGTCCGAATTTCTGCAGCGCCGCATGGCCGCCCCAGATCATCGAGAAGGCAGCGGCGCCCAGTGCGACCAGCACGAAGACGCCTGCCGCCGTGACCAGCCAGCGGAAGCCGCGATCGGTTGCTGCGTCGCGCGTGTTGCGCTGCTCAGCCAGTGGCAGTGTGGTGGTGCTCATGCGGGGCCAGCCGCGCCGTCAGTGCTTGAATTCGGTCGACCAGTACTGCTCGATCTGTTGCACGAGTGCCGGCGGCAGGGGGACGTAGTCGAGTGATTTCGCCTGCGCCTGTCCATTTTCGAGCGCCCATTTGAAGAAGGCCAGCGTGTCGGCCGAGCGCTTGGCATCCTTGGGCTGCTTGTACATCAGGATGAAATTGGTGGCGGTGATCGGCCACGCCGTGGCGCCCGGCGCATTGGTGATCACCAGGTTGAAATCGTGCGCGTTGGCCCAGTCGGCGCTCGCTGCCGCTGCCTGGAAGCTCTCGGCACTTGGCTGAATCCAGTTGCCGGATGCGTTCTGCATGGACGCGAACGTCATCGCGTTCTGCGAGGCGTACGCCAGCTCGACATAACCAATCGAGCCCTTGATCTGCTTGACGTAAGCCGCGACGCCTTCGTTGCCCTTCCCGCCGATGCCGCCCGGCCATTGCACGGATGTGCCTTCGCCGACCTTGGCCTTGAACGTCGGGCTGACCTTGGACAGGTAGTTGACGAAATTGAACGTGGTGCCCGAACCGTCGGAGCGATGCACGACGTTGATCTTCGACGACGGCAGGGCAACGCCGGGATTGAGCGTTGCGATCGCCGCGTCGTTCCACTTGGCGATGTTGCCCAGGTAGATGTTGGCCAGCACCGGCCCGGTCAGCCGCAACTTGCCGCTGGCGATGCCGTCAAGGTTGACGACGGGCACGACGCCGCCGATGGCTGACGGAAACTGGCCGAGGCCGGAAGCCGCCAATTCCTCGCTGGGCAGCGGCTTGTCGGACGAGCCGAAGTCGACCGTACCGGCCTTGATCTGCGCGATCCCACCACCCGATCCGATCGACTGGTAGTTGATCTTGTGGCCGGTTGCCTTGTTGTACGCATCCGACCACTGCGACAGCAGTGGATAGATGAACGTCGCGCCGGCGCCAGTGATCTGGGCGGACACCTGGTCCCCGGCCGGCGCCGTTGCCGTGGTCGCACTGCCAGCGGTTTCGGTGCCGGATTGCTTGCAGCCGGCGACGAGCAGCACGGTCGAGAGGGCGAGGGCGCTGTAGCGAAGAATGTGGTTCATGCGCAGATCTCCATGACTGGAGGCCGGGGTCCCGGCGGATTGCGCCATGAAATGATGTTTTTGTTACATGCCGATGACAGGGGAGGCGCGGGATCCTGAAACCGGGTGGCCAGCCGCCACCTGGGCGAAGTCCGCCAGGAACCCCTGGACCGCTTCGGGTCGCGTTGCCCAGGAGGTCACCAGGCGGATGGCTGAATGCGCCGGGTCGACTCGCGACCAGACATGGAAACCATAGTGCGGTCGCAGCGCCGCGATCCGGGTGTCCGGCAGGATCGGAAACACCTGGTTGGTCACCGGCTCGCCCAGGAAGCGCGTGCCCGCCGACCGCAGCCCGTCCGCGAGCATCGCCGCCATGGCGTTGGCGTGGCGTGCAAGCTCGAAGTACAGGCCGTCCTCCAGCAGGGCGACGAATTGCGCGCCCAGCAACCGCCCCTTGGCCAGCAATGCGCCTCGCTGCTTGAGGTGGAAGCGGAACCGCTCCTGCAGCGCTGGCGTGTTGATCACCAGGGCTTCCCCCAGCAGCGCTCCGTTCTTGGTGCCGCCGACATAGAGCATGTCCACCAGCGCCGACACGTCACGCAACGTCATGTCAGACGCCGCGCTGACCAGCGCCGGCGCAATGCGGGCGCCATCCAGGTAAAGATACAGGCCCAGCTCGCGACAGGTCGTCGACAGTGCGGTCAGTTCGGATTTGCTGTAGAGCGTGCCGACCTCGGTGGCCTGTGACAGGTAGACAACGCGCGGCAGCACCATGTGCTCGTCGCAATGCTGCGCGACAACCTCGCGCACCTGCGCCGGCAAGAGCTTTCCTTCGTGGCCGGGCACGCCATGGATCTTGTGTCCCGTGCGCTCGATCGCACCGGTCTCATGCACGAGGATGTGGGCGCTTTCCACGGCGATGATCGATTCGTAAGGCTTGAGCATCGACGCCAGCGCGATGAGGTTGGCCTGGGTCCCGCCGGACAGGAGATGCACCGCTGCATCGGCATTGCCGGTCGCCTCGCGCAGCAGGGCCGCGGCTTCCAGCGACAACGAATCCTCCCCGTAACCCAGCTCCTGCCTGAGGTTGCTGGATGCGAGCAGTTCAAGCACGCGTGGATGCGCGCCCTCGGAGTAGTCATTG
>JBBRHT010000071.1:0-9032 GCA_038222295.1 Lysobacterales bacterium | reverse complement strand
CTCACCCGCCTGCCCGCGATCTTCCTGACCGCGGCGCAGGATCGCCAGCTGCTGCTGCGCGCCTTCGACGCCGGTGCGGTCGACTACGTCACCAAGCCCTTCATGCCGGAGGAGTTGCTGGCGCGCGTCAATGCGCACCTGGGACTCAAGCTGACCCGCGATCGACTCGAACGCGTCGCCCGCGAGCGCCAGGAGCTGGTGAACCTGGTCGCCCACGACCTGAAGAATCCGCTGAGCAGCGTGCTGTTCGCCAGCGACGTCCTGCGCAACAACGGCTGCAAGCCCGAACGCATCCCGCGCTATCTGGAAATGATCCACGAAAGTGCCGCCGACGCGATCGGCTACATCCGCCGTTACCTGGAGATGCAGGCCGCGCACAACGGCGGCCCGCAGGCGGCGGCTTCGGTATCGCTGCAGGAAGTGCTGGCGTGGCTGGCCGGGCGCTACGAACTGCAGCTGGAAAGCCGCGGCATGCGCCTGGAGATCCGCGGCGGCGACGACGGCAGCGAGCTCGCCATCGACGGCCTGGTGTTGCGCCAGGTCGTTGAAAACCTGATCAGCAACGCGATGAAGTACGCACCGGGCAGCGTGGTCGAGCTGAACGTGCGCACGGCGTCGCCGGGATTCCGCCAGCTGTACATCGAGGATCGCGGCCCCGGCATCCCGCCGGCGCGGCAGCGCGAGCTGTTCAAGCCCTTCACCCGCCTGTCCGACACCGATCCTTCCGATGGCTTGTCGAGCGGACTGGGCCTTGCCCTGGCCAAGCAGATCCTCGCCGGTAGCGGCGGACAGCTGTGGTACGAGGATCGCGAAGGCGGCGGGGCGCGCTTCGTGGTCGAACTGCCGGTGGCGCCAGCGTCGTAACGGCGCTTGCCACGCGCGGCAATGACGGCGCCGATCGGGCGCCACCATCGCATGCAAGGGCTCAGGTTTCGGCAGGCTGCGTGCGCGTGCGGCTGCTGCGGCGGCGATTGGCATTGCCGTTCACGCGCTTGGCTTCCACGCGCGTCGCCTTGCCTTCGCTGGCATCGTTCTCGGCCTGCTTGGCGCGCCGATGCGCGGCATACCACAGCAGGCCCGCCCCGGCTGCCGCGGCAACGGCAACGACCGGGTTGCGGCGGACGAAGCGCGTGGCCACCCGCGAACCGGTTTTCAGCACGCCCAGCGCGGCGCCGGTCTCGATCCACTGCATCGCACGATCCGGCACGCGATCCTTGATGCCGTCGCCAACATGGGACGCCAGCTCCATCGCGCGTTCGGGCAGTCGGGTCAGGTGATTCATGGGATGTCGCCTCGATGGTGTGAACAGACACGCAGTGTCGGCAGCGCGCCGTTCAAGACACGTGAGTGCAGGCGTCCAGGCTGAACCGCAGCGTGCACGTCAGCGCACTGGATGCGCCACTCAACGCGGTCGCGGCTTCGCGCGATGGGTCGGCGGGGCGGTCCACGGGTCTTCTGGCCAGGGGTGGCGCGGGTAACGTCCTTTCATTTCGCGCCGCACCTCGGGCCAGGTGCGTTCCCAGAATCCGCGCAGGTCCTGGGTCACCTGCAGCGGGCGTCCCGCGGGAGACAGCAGGTGCAGGGTCAACGGCACGCGGCCATCGGCGATGCGTGGCGTCTCCGCCAGCCCGAACAACTCCTGCAGCTTCACCGCGAGCACCGGCGGCGCCGGCTCGCCGTCCTCGCCCAACGCGTAGCGCAGCGCGCGCTCCATGCCCGAGGGCACCGTGATCCGCGTCGGCGCCAGTTGGTCGACGCGCCTGCGCAGGCCGCCGTCCAGCAGCGCCATCAGCGCATCGCTCAGCGCGCCGCCGTCCAGGCTGTCCAGCCGCGTCCTGCCGACGAAGGCCGGCTGCAGCCATTGCTCCAGCGTGGCCAGCAGCGCCGCATCGGACAGGTCCGGTAGCGCCGGTGATTGTGTGGCCAGCTCCGGCATCCAGACGCGCAATGCGCGCACGCGTGCGCGCCACTGCACCAGCGCATCGCTCCACGGCAGTACGTCCAGGCCCAGGGTGCGGACGGCATTGGTGAGCGCGCGCGCGGCCTGTTCCGGATCGACGCGGCCTGCGGGCCTGCTGTCGAGCACGATGGCATCGAAGCGGCGTTCGCGCGTCGCCACCAGTGCGCGCTGCGCCGGATCCCAGCGCACGCGGTCCTCATCGGTGAAGCGATGCGGAACGTCGCGCGCCAGCGATGCCTCGTCCAGCGGCGCGCCCCGCAGGAGCAGTGCATCGCCGCCATCCAGGCGCAATTCGCTGGCGACGATCCAGCGTTCGCCGTGCAGCGCGCTGTCGTGCAGCAGTCGCGCCATGCGGCCGTTCGCCAACTGGTAGCGCTGCGGATCACCTGGATGCTGGCGCGCGATGCGATCCGGAAACGCATGCATCAGCAGATCGCCGATCGCGTGCGCGGAGGCCTGCGCTGGCGACGCCTGTCCGATGCCGAGCCGGCGTCGCCATTGCCTGGCTGCGGCATCGATGGCGGCCACTGCACCGCGGTGCGCATCCGTCGGCGTGCGGCCCTGTCGTGATGCCGCCAGCGCCTGCCAGCGATCGGCGACCGTGTCGCTGCGCGCGGATGCCGACAAGGGATCGCGCGCTTCCAGCAACGCGGCCAGATCGCAGGCCAGCGCCTGCTCGCCGGGCTGCCCGGAGGCCAGCAGCATCGCCGCCAGGCGCGGATGCGTGCCGAGCGCCAGCATGCGACGCCCGCGCGGCGTGATGGCATGGCCGCCATCCACCGCGCCCAGGCGCTGCAACAGATCGCGTCCGGCGGCCAGCGCGCCGGCAGGCGGGGGGTCGATGAAGCGCAGCGCATCGCTGCCCCAGGCGGCGAATTCAAGCGCCAACCCGGCCAGCTCGACCTGGACGATTTCGGCACGTCGCTGCGGCTCCAGCCGCCGTGACTGCGGCCACAGCCGATAGGCCCAGCCGCCGGCCACTCGCCCGGCGCGACCGGCGCGCTGGTCGGCGGACGACTGCGCGATGGCGACAACGTCCAGGCGCGAGAAACCGGAGTTGGGATCATGCCGCGGCTCGCGCGCAAGGCCAGCGTCGATGACCACGCGAACGCCAGGCAGGGTCACGCTCGATTCGGCGACATTGGTCGCCAGCACCACCCGCCGGCGATCCGCTGGCCCCGGCTGCAGCACGCGCGACTGCTGGTCGACCGGCAGTTCGCCATGCAGGCCGAGGATGTCGACCGGCATCGCGGCCGATAGCGGCGCCAACGCCTGCGCGAGCCGGTTGATCTCGCGCTGACCCGGCAGGAACACCAGCACGTCGCCGGGGTGTGTTGCCAGCGCGTGTTCGACCGCGCGCCGCGCCTGCGCTTCGGCCGATTCCGCGCGACGTTCCGGGAAATGCGCGGTGTCCACGGGGTGGCTGCGACCAGCGCTGGCCAGCCGTGGCGCATCGAGCCACTGCGCAATGCGTTCGCCCTCCAGCGTGGCGGACATCAGCACGATGCGCAGGTCCGGGCGCAGCGATGCCTGCACGTCGAGCGCCAGCGCCAGGCCCAGGTCCGCCGACAGATGGCGCTCATGGAATTCGTCGAACAGCAGCGCGCCGATGGCGTCGGCCCGATCCTCGCCGAGCGTGGGGTCGTCCTGCAACATGCGCGTGAGGATGCCTTCGGTGACGACCTCGATGCGCGTGCGCGCCGAGACTCTGCTGTCGGCGCGGATACGGTATCCGACCGTTGCGCCGACCACTTCGCCCAACTGCGCTGCCATGAACGCGGCGGCCGCGCGCGCGGCGACGCGACGCGGCTCCAGCACGATGATGCGGCGACCCTGCAGCCAGTCGGCGTCCAGCAATGCCAGCGGCACCTGCGTGGTCTTGCCGGCACCCGGTGGCGCCTCGAGCACGAGTCGCGGATGGTGCGCGAGCGAAGCAAGCACCTGCGGCAGCAGTTCAGTGATGGGGAAATCGGGGGCAGTCACGCGGCAAAGGATACGCGGCGCGGCTTGTCCTCCGTGGGAGCGACGTCAGTCGCGATCGCTGCCCGCATCGCGACTGACGTCGCTTCCACAAGAGCCGCCGAAAGCGATGGTTAGAATGCCCGCATGCAACTCATCGACATCGGCGCCAACCTCGGCCACGACAGCTTCGACCACGACCTCGACGCGGTGTTGCAGCGCGCGCGCGATGCCGGCGTCGTGCAACTCGTCGTCACCGGCGCATCGCGCGAAGGCTCGCCTCGCGCGTTGGAGCTGGCACGCCAGCATCCGGGATTCCTGTACGCCACCGCCGGCATGCATCCGCACCATGCCAGCGAGTACACCGACGAATGCGATGCCGAACTGCGCGCGCTGCACGCGCATCCGGAAGTCGTTGCGGTCGGCGAATGCGGCCTGGATTATTTCCGCGACCTGTCGCCGCGCCCGACGCAGCACAAGGCCTTCGAGCGCCAACTCCAGCTTGCCTCGGACCTTGCCTTCAACGGCGTGGGCAAACCGCTGTTCCTGCACCAGCGCGATGCACATGTCGATTTCATGGCGATGATGAAGAACTTCGATGGCCGCCTCGGTCCGGCGGTGGTGCATTGCTTCACCGGCACGCGCGCGGAACTGTTCGACTACCTCGACGCCGACTGGCACATCGGCATCACCGGCTGGCTATGCGACGAGCGACGTGGCCTGCACCTGCGCGAACTGGTGAAGCACATCCCGGCCAACCGGCTGATGATCGAAACCGATGCGCCCTACCTGTTGCCGCGCACGGTCAAACCACAGCCTTCGCATCGGCGCAACGAACCCATGTACCTGGCCCATATCGTCGAGGAACTTGCGCGCGACCGCAGCCAGGACCTGGCCGCCGTTGCCGCCGCGACCCGCGCCACGGCGACGGCGTTTTTCCGCCTGCCCTCCCTCTGAGACCAACCCGGTTATTATTGTACTGGCCGGTACATGATCAGGGTAGACTGGGCGCCAGCCTCGCTAACAAGACACCCGCGCATGCGCCGCCGATTCCCCGCACTCGCCCTGGTAATGACTCTCGCCTTGGCCACTGCCGCCTGCAGCAAGAAAGACACCACTGCGGACGCCGCCCCCACCAGCGCGATGGCCGTCACCGTCGTCCCCGCGAGCTCGCGGCGGATCCAGCGCAGCGTGCTGGTGTCCGGACCGGTGGCCGCGTGGGAGGAAATGCAGTTGGGCGTGGAACTCAGCGGCTTGCGCGTCACCGCACTGAACGTCGATGTCGGCCAGCAGGTGCACAAGGGTGATTTGCTGCTGCAACTCGACCATCGCAGCCTGGACAGCGACCTCGCCCAAGCCAACGCATCCCTGCGCGAAGCCGAAGCCGGCGCATCGTTGGCGCACTCGCAACTGGCGCGTGGCGAGGCGCTGGTCAAGGACAAGTACATCAGCGCGACGCAGCTGGACGAGCTGCGCGCCGGTCGCGCCCAAAGCGATGCGCGCGTCGGCACCGCCCGCGCGATGCGCGACAGCGCCGCGTTGCGCCGCAGTTTCGCCGACCTGCGCGCACCCGATGCCGGGGTGATTTCCAAGCGGCTGGTGCAACCGGGGCAAGTGGTTGCCGCCGGCGGCGAACTGCTGCGCCTGATCCGCCAGGGCCGACTGGAATGGCGCGCCGAACTGGCCGAAGCCGAACTGGCCCGGGTCAAGCCCGGTGACCGCATCGAACTGGCCACCCGCGACGGCAAGACCGTCACCGGCAGCGTGCGCGCGGTCAGCCCCGGCGTGGATGCCAGCACCCGCACCGGCACCATCCATGCCGACCTGCCGCAACCCGAGGGCCTGCAGCCCGGCCTGCTCCTACCGGGCGCGTACCTGCAGGGCCGCATCGATACCGGCATGGCCCAGGCCACTACCGTTCCCGCCGCCGCGGTGGTGCAGCGCGACGGGCACCCCAATGTCTTCACCGTCGATGCAAAAGGCATCGTGCATCGCGTGCGCATCCGTACCGGCGGCAATGACGATGGCTACATCGAAGTACTCGAAGGCCTGAATGCCGGCGATGCGGTGGTTGAACAGGGCGCCGGCTTCCTGGGCGACGGCGACACCGTCCGCATCGTCGAGGCGACCAGCGCGGCGAGCAGGCCGACCGCAGCGGCCACCACGCGATGAGTGGCGGCGGCACGCTTTCCACCTGGGGCATCCGCAATCCGATCCCCGCGGTGATGTTGTTTTTCGTGTTGTGCGTGGCCGGCCTGTGGGGCTTCCATCAATTGCCGGTGGCGCGCTTCCCCGACATCGCCTTCCCGATGACGGTGGTCACGATCATCCAGCCGGGTGCATCCCCATCGCAGCTGGAAACGGAAGTCACGCGCAAGGTCGAGGATTCGGTTGCGACGCTCGACAACGTCAAGCGCGTTGTCTCGACCGTGGTTGAAGGCACCTCGACCACCCAGGTCGAGTTCAACCTCGAAGCCAATCTGCTGACCGCGCTCAACGACACCAAGGATGCGGTCACACGGATCCGGATGAACCTGCCGCAGGACATCCAGGAACCGATCATTTCCAAGGTCGAAATCGGCGGTTCGTTGCTGACCTATGCGGTCAGCGCACCGGGCATGGCGCCGGACGAGCTGTCGTGGTTCGTCGACCGCCACGTGATGCGCGCGCTGTACGGCGTCGAGGGCGTAGCGGCGGTCAGCCGCATTGGCGGGGTCGAGCGCCAGATCCGGGTGGACCTGGATCCGCAGGCGCTGCAGGCGCATGGCGTCACCGCCGGCGACATCAGCCAGCAGCTGGCCGCGACCCAGGTCGAGCGGGCCGGCGGCAAGACCGAACTGGACGGCGGCCAGCAGACCGTGCGCACGATCGGCACGGTCACCGACGCGCAAGCGCTGCGCGATTACTCGATTGCCCTGGGCAATGGCCAGGACGTGCGGTTGTCGGCTTTGGCCAATGTCAATGACGGCGCCGCCGATGCGAGCCAGCTTGCATTGCTCAATGGCAAGCCCGTGGTCGGCTTCACCCTGTCGCGCACGCGTGGCGCAGATGAACTGAAGGTCCGCGACGGCGTGAAGGCCGCGCTCGACGAACTGGCCAAGGCACAGCCGGGCACCCGTTTCAGCCTGATCACCGACATGTCGGAGGAAACCGAGCGTTCGTATTCCTCGTCGATGACGATGCTGTGGGAAGGCGCGCTGCTGGCACTGGCGGTGGTGTTCTGGTTCCTGCGCGACTGGCGCGCAACCTGGGTCAGTGCGATTGCACTGCCGCTGTCGATCATCCCGACCTTCGCGGTGATGCAATGGTTCGGCTTCAGCCTCAACATCATCACGCTCCTGGCATTGAGCGTGGTGGTCGGGATCCTGGTGGATGACGCGATCGTGGAGATCGAAAACATCGTCCGCCATCTCGGCATGGGCAAGAAGCCGGTGGATGCGGCCCGCGACGCCGCCGACGAAATCGGCACCGCGGTCATCGCCACTTCGATCACCCTGGCCGCCGTGTTCGTGCCCGTCGCGTTCATGCCCGGCATCCCCGGCAAGTTCTTCCGCGAGTTCGGCTGGACTGCGGCGACCGCGGTGATGTTCTCGCTGCTGGTCGCGCGCCTGCTCACCCCGATGATGGCCGCCAACCTGCTCAAGCCGCAGCCCGAACACGCCGCCGACAGGAAGTTCATGACCCGCTACCTGGGTTGGGTCGATACCGCGCTGCGCAACCGCTGGAAGACGCTCGGGATTGCGACGGCGCTGTTCTTCGCGTCGCTGGCGTTGATCCCGTTGATCCCGACGACGTTCATCCCGGTTTCCGACCAGGGCCGCAGCATGCTGTCGATCGAACTGCCGCCGGGCACGCCGATCGAAGTCACCGCGAAGATGTCCGAACGCGCACGCGCATTGCTCGGCAAGATTCCCGAACTCAAGCAGGTGTTCACCCAGATCGGCAGCGTTCCAGACCTGGGCGATCCCGGAAAGAGCGGCAACGCCGATGCACGCAAGGCAGTCATGACCCTGGACTGGGGCAATGAGCACGATCGCGAGCGCAGCCAGAAACAGCTGGAGAAGGTCGTGCGCGATACCCTGGCCGACCTGCCAGGCACGCGCACCAGCTTCATCAGTAGCGAACCCGGGGAACAGTTGATGCTGGTGCTGGCCGGCGACGATCCGGACAAACTGGATGCCGCCGCCAGCGCACTTGAGCGCGACCTGCGCAGGATCAAGGGATTGGGCAGCGTGTCCTCGTCGGCGTCGCTGCTGCGACCCGAGCTGCAGATCCTGCCGGATCCCGCGCGCGCCGCCGACCTGGGTGTGTCCACCGCCGCCATCGCCGAAGCCGCGCGCGTCGCCACCGCCGGCGACTACACCCAGCGGTTGGCCAAACTCAACCTGCCCGATCGGCAGATTCCGATCCGGGTGGGCTTCGATCGCCAAACCCTGCGCGATCCAGCCACCCTCGGCCAGCTGCAGGTGCGCGGCAAGTCCGGTGCAGTGCCGCTGGATGCCGTGGCCGACATCCGGGAAGGCAGCGGTCCGTCGGTGATCAGCCGCTACAAGCGCCAGCGCAACATCACCCTGACCGCGGAACTCAACGGCCGCCCGCTCGGCGACGTGATGAAGGAAGTACAGGCGCTGCCATCGGTGAAGAACGTGCCGGCCGGCGTGTCCTTCATCAATACCGGCGATGCCGAAATCTTCGTCGAGCTGTTCGTCGGCTTCCTGCTGGCGATGGGGGCCGGCATCATCTGCATCTACATGGTGCTGCTGTTGCTGTTCAGGCACCCGATGCAACCGCTGACCATTCTCGCGGCGATCCCGCTATGCGCGGGCGGCGCGTTCGGCGCGCTGCTGATCACCCAGAACGCGTTGTCGCTGCCGGCGCTGATCGGCTTGCTGATGCTGATCGGCATCGCCACCAAGAATTCAATCCTGCTGGTCGATTACGCGGTGATGGCCGAGGACCAGCACGGCTTGAGCCAGCACGATGCGCTGATCGACGCCTGCCACAAGCGCGCACGCCCGGTGATCATGACCACCATTGCGATGGGAGCCGGCATGCTGCCGCTGGCCTTGGGCTTCTCCGGCGATGCCAGCTTCCGCGCGCCGATGGCATGGGC
>JBBRHT010000070.1:0-9073 GCA_038222295.1 Lysobacterales bacterium | reverse complement strand
AGTCGCCCGAGGCAATCATCCAGGCGCACGCGATCGCTGTGCGCATCGGCTTCCGCGGCCGGTGTCGGACCGGCATCGGCGATGGTTTCCGTCAGCTCCACCGGCGCGCGCAGCGCGGGCGATGGCATGGCGCGCAACCGGTCGATCGCGCGGTTGCGCACGATCGTCCCGAGCCAGGTCATGGCGCCGGCGCGTTGTGCATCGAATTGCGCAGCCTTGCCCCAGATCGCGACGAAGGCGTCCTGCAGGACATCCTCGGCCTCGGCGCGGTCGCCCAGCACCCGCATCGCGATGCCGAGCAGGCGTGAGGACGCCAGCCGATACAGCGCCTCGAAGGCCTGCTCGTCGCCGCCGGCCACGCGCGCCAGCAGCCCATCCGCCATGGCGGCGGAATTGATGTCGCCAACTGCCACCGCACTGGCCATGCCGTCTCCTGCCGATGGGGCAGCGCACGGCGCGCAACCCGGGTCCGAGGCAGAGCGTATGCGATGTGACCCGGAGGCGTACGAATCCGCCGCCATGCATTCCTGCATCCGGCTGGCTTCCCGCCCCGTATAGGCCCTTGACCCTGCCAGGCAGGGGCACCCTTTTCATCTTCCGGAGATCGACCCAATGCGCATCAAACCCCTGGCGCTGGCCGTGCTGAGCGCCGTCGCCCTGAGCGCCTGCATGAGCAACCCGTCCATGGCCAGCCATGCCGACGCCGCGATGGCCATGCCGGCCAATCCGATGGTCGGCGGCGCAGCGATGTATGCCAGCAAGGACATCATCGACAACGCCGTGAATTCCAAGGACCACACGACCCTCGTCGCGGCGGTCCAGGCCGCCGGCCTGGTCGACACGCTGAAGGGCCCGGGCCCGTTCACCGTGTTCGCCCCGACCAACGCCGCATTCGCCGCGCTGCCGGCCGGAACCGTCGACACCCTGCTCAAGCCCGAGAACACGGCCACCCTGTCGAAGATCCTGACCTACCACGTCGTGTCGGGTCGCATGGACAGCGTTGCGCTCGCCGACAGGATCCGCGCCGGTGGCGGCAGCGCGACGCTGACCACCGTGCAGGGCGAACCCCTCAAGGTCGGCATGCAGGGCGATCTTGTCGTGCTGACCGATACCAAGGGCAACACCGCCACCGTCACCACCGCCGACGTCTACCAGAAGAACGGCGTCATCCACGTCGTCGACAGCGTGCTGATGCCGTAAGCACGGCGACGCCTCACCCCGATACCCATTGCACCGAGGATTCAAAATGAAGACTTCACTGCTTTCACTGGCGCTGGTCGCCGCCTGCGCCCTGACCGCCTGCAACAAGCCCGAAGCGACGGCGCCTGTCGCCGATTCGTCCGCCATCCCCGCCGACCAGGCGCCGGCGGATACCGCGCCCGCCGACGCGATGGCCTCCGACGCTGCGGCACCGGCTGGCAACCCGATGGTCGGCGGCGCGGCGATGTACGCCGACAAGGACATCATCGACAACGCCATCAACTCCAAGGACCACACCACGCTGGTGGCAGCGGTCAAGGCAGCCGGACTGGTCGATACGCTCAAGGGGCCGGGCCCGTTCACGGTCTTCGCGCCCACCAACGCGACCTTCGCCGCGTTGCCGGCCGGTACGGTGGACAGCTTGCTGAAGCCCGAAAAGAAGGCCGACCTGACCAAGGTGTTGACCTATCACGTGGTACCCGGCGCGGTGGATGCAGCCACGCTCAAGGCGCAGATCGCCGCGGGCGGCGGCAAGGCCGAGCTCAAGACCGTGCAGGGTGAGAGCCTGACCGCGACCGAGCGCGACGGTGGCATCGCCCTCACCGACAGCAAGGGCAACGTTGCGATGGTGACGATTGCCGATGTCATGCAGAGCAACGGCGTGATCCACGTCATCGACAAGGTCCTGATGCCCTGAACGCCCTGATGCCCTGACGCCCTCGTCGTCGTCAGGGTTGACGTGGGGGACGGCCTCGGCCGTCCCCCTTTTGTTGCGCGACTGTCCGGCTGCGCGTGTCGATGGCCGTGGATCGATCGGTGCATCGCCCGATGGCATCGCCCGATGGCATCGCCACTGTGATCAAGTCGCCAGGGTCACCACGGGCTCCAGGAATGTGTTGATGGCACTGACCACCAAGGGCAGCAACGCGGCGGCCGAAGCCTTGGCGCCAGGACCCGGCACCCGCTGCCACCCGACACTGCGGTCACCATGGAAGCGGTACTTGAACGCGTCGATGTCGGCGCCGTACAACCGCGCGATGGCGGTCTTGCTACGCGAATCGAACATGTCCGCGTACGGCCGCGGTCGCCGCCGCAACCAGCGGGCGATGCGCCCGATGCCGCGGCTGGAGTCGTTGGCGTGCGGCAAGGTGGCGTCCGGGATGTCGAGCTGCGTGCACACCTGTTGGAAATCCGCGGCCAGGCGCTCGTAGCGACCGACGAAATCGACCAGCAGCCTGCCGCCATCGTCGTGGAGGTAATCCACCTGTGGGCCAAAGAACCACGGCTTGCGTTCCAGCAGTCGCGGCAGGTGGAACCGCACGAAAATGGGGAAGGAGCACACCCTGTCGTATCCCGTTCGATAGAAAGACGCCGTCCGGTCCCATGGATTGCGCACGAAGGCGAATCGGTAGTACGTGTCGAACTGTTGCGGCGACAGCCACTTCTTCTCCACGTAATCGCGGGCCTTCAGGTGCGCCAGTCGCGGCGGCCCCAGGTCGGGCTTGTCGTTCGGGCGCAGCAGCAGCGGAGCCCGCAGATCCCAGGTCAGTCCAACCCGCTTGAGGAAGAATTGCTCGATGCTCTGGCCCGCGCATTTCGGGACATGCACGAACACGCATTGGTCATGATGCAGAATCATCGCCGTTCCTTGACGAATGGACGACGACAGTCGTCATCCAACGATGGCAACCTTAACCAAGGGTAACTTCACGATCATGCGAAGATCGCGGGGTCGGGACGGGTACGCGCCAAGGTCGAAAGAGGCTTCGCCCCATTCAGGAACCGACGCTCCCTTGATCGCGCCCTGCTGGGTCCGACGATTGCCTGGCCGGAATCGTGGCTCCGGCGTGTGCCACGGCGCGGGCGAGTCCCGGCAGCCCCATCAAGCCGCTGGATCAGCCGACGCCTTCTGGCCGGCCGCCGGCGGCCGGAGCCATCGTGATCTCCGGCGGTGGCTTGCTCGCCGAAAGCGGTTGCGCACCCCGGTCGGCCAGCCCCTCGTACAGTGCGACGACCTGCTGCATCAGTCCCGCAATGGCCCAGCGTCTTGCATCGCGCGGGCCTGCGGCGGACAACGCTGACTGCAACTGCTGGTCACGGAGCACCTGCGCGACACAGTTGGCGAAGGCTGTGACATCCTCCGGGCTGGTGATCGCGCTGTTGGCGCCCCTCAGGACTGTCGCCGTGCCCATGACGGCCGTCGACACGATCGGCGCCCCCAGTGCCATGGCCTCCATCAGCACCAGCCCCTGCGTTTCGGTCGGGGACGCGAACACGAATGCATTCGCGGCGCGGTAGCAATCCAGCAATTCCGTGTGCCGCTCCAGGTTGACCAGGAACAGGACGTGTCGCTCCAGCCCAAGCAGCTCGGCCAGCTGCCGCAGTCGAGGCGCGTCCGGACCTTCTCCGGCGATGACGAATGACAGTGTCGGAAAAGTCGTGACCAGGACGCGGGCAACCCGCAACAGGAACGTGATGTTCTTCTCGATCGCCAGCCGACTGATGGTCACGATCATCGGACGCCACGGATCGATCGCGTGGCGGAGGCGGAAATTGCTGCCGCTGCCGCCCGTGAATTCGTCCAGGTCCAGTCCCGTCGGAATCACCGTGGCGGGTGTCCGCACGCCGTAACCACGCAGCACGTCGTCCATTTCCTGCGTCGGCACGATCAGGTGGTCCACTGCGTGGCACATGCGTCGCGACAGCCCGCGCGCGATCCTGCGCAACACGGCTGGCGCGAGCCACGGCAGGTAATGCGAGATGTATTCCTCGAAATACGTGTGATAGGTCTCGACGACCGGAATGCGTCGCGCCCTGGCCAGGCG
The DNA here is from genome assembly GCA_038222295.1 of Lysobacterales bacterium. Classification (GTDB taxonomy): domain Bacteria; phylum Pseudomonadota; class Gammaproteobacteria; order Xanthomonadales; family Xanthomonadaceae; genus Cognatiluteimonas. Next base: position 5,048 of record JBBRHT010000070.1, on the reverse strand, counting down.
CACGCCAAGCCGGTGCGCCGCGAAAGGCGTATGGACATGGACGATGTCCCAGTGCCGGCGTGCCAGCCGCGGCAGGACGTCACGCAGTGCGCTGGACTTCATCAGCCGGTCTTCGGGGTCGAAGAACACCGTGCGCGCCGGCAATCGAAGCACCTCGAAACCGTCGCCGAACTCACGGTCGTGCCGCTGCTGTCCGCTGTCCGCGCCGTAGTCCGGCGCCACCAGCGTGACCCGGTGTCCCATCGCCAGCAGCGACTTTGCAAACGTGCGGATCGACGTCGACACGCCATTGACCCGAGGGAAATACACGTCCGACAGCATGAGGATGTCCATGCCGCCAACGCTACGGCGCGCAGATGACAGTGCGTTGTCAGCCACGATGCCATCGGCGACGCCAACGTCATGATGCCGTCACCTTGCTGACACGGGCACTTCATCGGGCGCTGCCAGGCTTGCTTGAAACGGAAGCCGACCGATGCGCTACGCGATCGTTACCGAGACCTACCCGCCGGAGATCAATGGCGTTGCGTTGACCGTGCAGGCGCTGGAACACGGGCTGCGGGCGCGCGGGCATGACGTGATGCTGGTCCGGCCACGCCAGGATGCAAGCGGGCCCGGCCCGTTCGAACTGCTGGTCCGCGGCCTCGGACTTCCACGCTATCCGGGCCTGCGCTTCGGCCTGCCTGCACCACGCACGCTGCTGGCGGCGTGGCGGGCAGCGCCACCCGATGCGATCTACATCGCCACCGAAGGTCCGCTCGGATGGTCGGCGATGCGGGCGGCCCGGCGGCTCGGCATTCCGGTCGCCACAGGTTTCCACACGCGCTACGACCAGTACATGCGCAGCTACGGACTGCCCCTGCTGCAGTCCGTCGCGATGCACTGGATGCGCCGCTTCCATAACCAGGGCCAGGCGACGCTCGTCCCCACGCAGGAACTCGAGACCTTCCTGCGCGGCGCCGGCTTCGCGAACCCCGTGCGGCTGTCGCGTGCCGTCGACACGCGGCTGTTCCACCCCGGGCGTCGCGACCAGGCACTGCGCGACGGCTGGGGTGTCGATGCCGATGCCCTGGCGGTGATCCATGTCGGCCGCCTGGCGCCGGAAAAGAACCTCGCACTGGCGGTGCGTGCCTTCCGGACGTTGCAGGCCACGCGGCCGGATGCACGGTTCGTCCTCGTCGGCGACGGCCCCGAACGGTCGCAGCTTGCGCGAGACAATCCGGACTTCGTCTTCTGCGGCGTCCGGCGCGACGAGGACCTGGCGCGACATTTCGCCAGCGCGGACATGTTCCTGTTCCCCAGCCTGACGGAGACCTTCGGCAACGTGACGCTCGAAGCGATGGCCAGCGGCATTGCCACCATCGCCTTCGACCGTGGCGCCGCGCGCGAAGCGATACGCGACGGCGTGCAGGGCGCGACGGTCAGCGATGGCGACGAGGAGGCGTTCGTCTGGGCTTGCGTACGACTGGCACGGGAACCGGTGCTGCGCGGCGGGATGGCGATGGCAGCGCGCCAGGCAACGCTTCGGCTTGGGCCAGAACAGGTCGCCGCCGACTTCGACCGGCTGCTCGCGACACTGGGCCGCACGGGGATGCCGGATGTCGCCCTCGCCGGGGTCTGAGGCTCGGCTGTCGGTCGAAGCCGCCTGGTGCGTGCGCGTCAACGGGTTGTGTTCGCGACAACGCATCCGCCTGTTCTTCTCGACCATCAGTCGCCTGGGCGACGGCGCCGGTTGGTACGTGCTGATGGCCATGCTCGTCCTGTTCGACGGCATGCACGGCGTGGCCGTGTCGGCACAGATCGCGGCCACCGGCGTCGTGGGCCTGACGCTGTACAAACTGCTCAAGCGGTGGACGCGGCGCCCGCGACCCTTCGCGTCACACCTGCGCATCCACGCGTGGGTCGCGCCGCTGGACGAGTTCAGCTTTCCCTCCGGACATACCCTGCACGCCGTCGCCTTCACCGTCGTGGCGCTGGGCCACTACCCATCGTTGGCGTGGGTACTGGTTCCATTGACGGCCAGCATCGCGCTGTCGCGCATCGTGCTGGGACTGCACTATCCATCCGATGTGCTGGCGGCCAGCGTGATCGGTGCGGCACTGGGATCGTTGTCGCTGTGGTGCATGCCGCTGGCGTAGCGGTCGCCGTGTCGCGGCGGCGACCTTCGAAGCAGCCCCCCGCGCCGGGACAGCTGCCACGGATCGATGCGGTACGCGCTACAGCATCGGTCGGTCGTCGCGGACCACGACCGGCGGCACGTGCCGCAACTCCCTGAGCGCGACGAGTACGTCGGCGTTCTGCTTCTCGATGGATTCCAGCTGGTCGCTCAACCGGCGCAGCAAGGGCTTGATGCCGAAGATCGCGAAGGGCACCAGGATCCAGAGGATGCCCAGCAGCATGCCGAACAGGATGATCGCAAGGCTGACGCCCGCCATGCCCTGGGTGATGGCTGGATCCATTGTCGTTCTCCTTCGTCGGTCGGGATTGCATTACGCACCGCCAGGCGCGTTGCGTCCAGCGGTCGCCAGGACCTTGCGCAGGTAGGGCGCGGTGCGGCTGTACTTCGCCGTCGCAATGTCGCGGGGAGTGCCGGTCGCCACGATGCGCCCACCCCCCTCGCCCGCGCCGGGGCCGATGTCGATCACCCAGTCTGCGTCGGCTATCACGCGTAGTTCGTGCTCGACCACGACCACCGTGTTGCCGGCGTCGACCAGCCCATGCAGCTGCACCATCAACCGGTCGACATCCAGTGGATGCAGGCCGGTGGTGGGTTCATCCAGGATGTACAACGTGTCGCCGCGCTGGCTGCGCTGCAGTTCGGTCGCCAGCTTGATGCGTTGCGCCTCGCCGCCGGACAGCTCGGTCGCCGGTTGTCCAAGGCGCAGGTAGCCCAGGCCGATCGCGTCGAGCACCGCCAGTGGCTTGCGCACGGCACGCTCGTTGGCGAAGAACGCCAGCGCCTCCTCAACCGTCATCGCCAGCACCTGGGCGATATCCTTGTCGTTCCACGTCACTTCCAGCGTCCTCGCGTTGTAACGCGCGCCGCGGCAGGTGGGGCATGGCGCGTACACGCTCGGCATGAACAGCAATTCGACGCTGACGAAGCCTTCGCCCTCGCAGGTCTCGCAGCGGCCCTTGGCAACGTTGAACGAAAAACGGCCGGCGTCGTAGCGACGCGCCTTCGCTTGCTTCGTGGCCGCGAACAGCCTGCGCACGTGGTCGAACAGCCCTGTGTACGTGGCGAGGTTCGACCGCGGCGTGCGCCCGATCGGTTTCTGGTCGACGTTGACCAGGCGGCGCAACGCATCCGCGCCGGCACTGATGCGCCCGGCGGTGGTCGCGGCAATGCCCGGTCGCATGTCCTCGCCTTCTGGTTCTTCGACGTCGGGTTCGTGTCCCAGGTGCAGGCCCATGAGTTCGACCAGCGCCTGGCTCACCAGGCTCGACTTCCCCGATCCCGACACACCCGTGACCGCGGTGAACACGCCAAGCGGGATGCGCGCATCGATGTCGTGCAGGTTGTTGCGACGGATGCCACGCAACTCCAGCCAATCGCGTGGCGAGCGCGGCGTGCGTGGCGCGACGGCCTGCGTTGCGAACAGGTAGCGCGCGGTTCGCGATTGCTTCACCTTGGCCAGCCCCTGCGGGGGCCCGCTGTAGAGCACCTGTCCACCGTGCTGTCCGGCATCGGGGCCGACGTCCACCAGCCAGTCGGCACGTCGCATCATGTCCAGGTCGTGTTCGACCACGAACAGCGTATTGCCCGCGCGCTTGAGCTGGTCGAGCGCCACGTGCAGCGCCTCGCTGTCGGCCGGATGCAGCCCGGCGGTGGGTTCATCCAGCACGTACACGACGCCGAACAGGTTTGAGCGGATCTGCGTCGCCAGGCGCAGCCGCTGAAGCTCGCCAGGCGACAGTGTCGGCGTGGTGCGGTCCATCGACAGGTAGCCCAGTCCGAGCGCCTGCAACGTGGCGATGCGCCCGACGAGGTCGTGCGCGAGGCGTTGCGCGGCGATGCGCTTTTCCTCCGACAATTCCGGCGTGCGGCGCACGTCCGAACCGCCCGCATGGCCCGATCCCCCGGCGGCCATGCGCCGCGCGAGGTCCTTGCGGCCCACCTCGCGGCTGAGTGTCGTCTTTCCCTGCGACGTAACCGCTTTGAAGCGCCCTTGCGCCGCGGGCTGCAGCACCTGGGCCATGCGATTGAGCGACAGCTGCGACAGCGTGCCGATGTCCATCCCCGCGAAGCTCACCGACAGCGCTTCGCGTTTCAATCGCCGCCCGTCGCACAACGGGCACACGCTGCCGACCATGTAGCGCGCCACGCGCTTCTTCATCAGCGCGCTTTGCGTTGTGGCGAAGGTGTGCAGCACGTAACGACGCGCACCGGTGAAGGTGCCCATGTAGCTCGGCTCTTCCTTGCGCCGCAGCGCCGCCCGCGTTTCCTTCGGCGTGAACCCGGCATACACAGGCACCGTCGGCGTCTGCTCGGTGAACAGGATCCAGTCGCGGTCCTTTTTCGGCAGGTCGCGCCACGGCGTATCCACGTCGTAGCCCAGCGTCACCAGGATGTCGCGCAGGTTCTGCCCGTGCCATGCCGGCGGCCATGCGGCGATGGCGCGGTCGCGGATACTCAGCGACGGGTCCGGCACCATCGACTTCTCGGTGACCGCATACACATGGCCAAGCCCATGGCATTCCGGGCAGGCGCCCTGCGCTGTGTTCGGCGAGAAATCCTCGGCGTACAACATCGGCTGCGACGGCGGATAACTGCCGGCGCGCGAGTACAGCATCCGCAGCAGGCTGGAGAGCGTGGTCACGCTGCCGACCGAGGAGCGCACGCTCGGCGTGCCGCGTTGCTGCTGCAGCGCCACCGCCGGCGGCAGGCCATCGATCGAATCCACATCGGGCACCCCGACCTGGTCGATCAGTCGGCGCGCGTACGGCGCGACGGATTCGAAGTAGCGCCGCTGCGCCTCGGCGTATAGGGTACCGAATGCCAGCGACGACTTGCCGGACCCCGACACGCCCGAGAACACCACCAGCGC
>JBBRHT010000069.1:0-9104 GCA_038222295.1 Lysobacterales bacterium | reverse complement strand
TTCGCGCCCCAGGCTGTAGTCGCGCCGCGACAGGACGCGTGCATCGACGCTGAATCCGGCCAGTGGCTGCAACCGCGCGGCAGCCAGCTGGAAGGCCGCCACGTTCGACGGCACCCCGGACTGCAGCGGTGGCTCGCCGGCCGCCACGCCTGGCGGCATCGGGCACTGCGGTTGCGATCCGTGCGCCGTCATCGCGAATGCCGGGACACGCGGCGATGCGGGCGAATACCACCAGCCGGCGATCGCAACGACCAAGGCCAGTGTTCCCCACGTGCGAGCGCTCATGGCGCCGCTCCTCGTGAGACCCGGGGTGCCTGGGTTGTCGCGGCCGCGGGCGCACTGCGCAGCAATTGCGGCGGCAGCGCCTTGAACCCGCCGGCGAGCTGCTGCAGGAAACCACCCATGGCGGAACTGCGTCGCCAGGTCATCGCGATCTCGCGGCTGGGCGGCTTGCCCGCGAACGACAGCAACTGGATGTCGGCCGAAGGCGGCACGGGCGGCTGTACCGACAGCATGGGCAGCAGGGTCATGCCGATGCCGGCGGCGACCATCTGCCGCAGCGTCTCCAGGCTGGTCGCGCGGAAGCCGTCGCGTTCGTCGGCGCCGGCAAGACGGCAGACGTCCAGCGCCTGGTCGCGCAGGCAATGGCCTTCCTCCAGCAGGAGCAGGTGCTCGTGGTCGAGGTCGTGAAGCGCGAGCGGTTGGCTGCGACGCGCGAAGTCGTGCGAGCGCGGCACCGCCAGCAGGAATGGCTCGGTGAACAGCGGCTCCACGTGCAGTTGGTCGTCGTGCAGCGGCAGCGCGAGGATCGCGGCATCCAGGCGGCCCTCATGCAGGCGTGCCAGCAGCGCATCGGTCTTTTCCTCGACCAGCAGCAGTTCCAGCCGCGGAAATCGCTCGCGGATGCCGGGCAGGACATGCGGCAAGAGGTAGGGCGCCAGCGTCGGGAAGAGGCCGAGCCGCACCGTGCCTGCTTCGGGATCCTGGCTGCGACGGGCCAGTTCACCCATCTGGGTGACCTCGGCAATGACCCGCCGGGCGCGATCGGCGATTTCCCGGCCGATGGGGGTCAGCATCACCCGTCGCGGCGCCCGCTCCACCAGCGATACGCCCAGTTCCTCCTCCAGCTTGCGGATCTGGGTCGACAGCGTCGGCTGGCTGACGAAACTGGCGCTCGCCGCGCGGCCGAAATGCTTGTGATCGGCCAGCGCGACCAGATATCGGAGGTCCCGGAGATTCATCGGATGCTCGACTCGTCATAAGGACAGGCTATCGACATCATAGGAACAATTTATTTCACGAATCAACTTGGCGTCGGCAACATGGACGGTGTTCCAGGGCTGCCACGCGCCTTCCACCCATTTCCCATCCTGACAAGGAGTTCCGCAGATGCTGACCGTCGGCCAGAAGTTCCCCGCCTTCAATCTCAAGGCCACCGTTTCCAACGATCTCAACACCGCGTTCGTCGACATCGACAACAGCACCTACAAGGGCAAGTGGCTCGTGGTGTTCTTCTACCCGAAGGACTTCACCTTCGTCTGCCCGACCGAGATCACTGGTTTCGCCAAGCTCAACCAGGCGTTCGCCGACCGCGACGCGCAGCTGCTGACCGGATCGACCGACAGCGAGTTCGTGCACCACGCGTGGCGCACGCACCACAAGGACCTCAACAGCCTGCCGTTCCCGATGCTGGCCGACATCAAGCGTGAGTTGACGTCCGCGCTTGGCATCCTGGGTGACGACGGCGTTGCGCAGCGTGCGACCTTCATCGTCGACCCCGATGGCGTGATCCAGTTCGTGTACGTCACTGCCGGCAGCGTCGGTCGCAATCCCGACGAAGTCCTGCGCGTGCTCGATGCGCTGCAGACCGACGAGTTGTGCCCGTGCAACTGGCACAAGGGCGAGCAGACGCTGAAAGTCGCGTAATCCACCGTCCCTTCTCGTCGCGACATGCCGCTGCCCCCAGCGGCAATCCCTCCCCCTGTCGCGCGGGTGCAAAGGCGGCTTCGGCCGCCTTTGTTTTAACCGGAGAAAGCAATGAACCTGTCCGAACTGCGCAATGCGCTTCCCGATTACGCCCGCGACCTCAAGCTCAACCTGGATTCGGTGCTGAGTCCGACCGGCGCCGTGGGCCTGGAAGACCACCAGGTGCACGCGATCGCGTTGGCATCGGCGATTGCCGCCCGCCATGCGCCGCTGGTTTCCGCCATCCAGACGCTTGCCTCGGCGCAGCTGACGGCCGAGCAACTGCACGGCGCGAAGGCGGCATCGGCCATGATGGCCATGAACAACATCTATTACCGCGCCACGCACCTGATCCACAACGATGAGTACGGCCAGCTGCGGACCGGCCTGCGCATGAACGTGATCGCCAAATCCGGCCTGGACAAGGTGACGTTCGAGCTGGCGTGCCTGGCCGTGTCGGCGATCAACGGCTGCGGCTCCTGCCTGGATTCGCACGAACGCGTCGTCCGCGAACACGACGTCTCCGCGCAGGGCGTGCAAAGCACGCTGAAAATCGCCGCCGTTGTGCATGCGGTCGCCGTGGTGCTCGAACAGGGTGTCGCGGCCGCCTGACGGGCCGATGCCAGGGGCGACGCTCGACTGCGCCGGCTAGAGCGGGTTCTGCACGACCAGGGTGCCGGACTGACTGGCGACGACGCGCATGGGCAGCTGCTGGGACGACAAGGTCCTGAAGGTGCTTTCCCGCATGAAGGCCAGCGCGCCTGGATGGCTGTTCCAGGCGCGGGCGAAGGACGCCAGGTCCGGGAGGGACAGGTCCGGCTCCCATTCCATGCCGGCGCGCAGGTCGTAGGGGCGCTCGTCGACCAGGATGACGGGTCGCTGCAGGTAGAACGGCATCCCGCGCTGGAACCTGCCCACCGCGTAGACCGGCGCGTCGATTCGGAGATAGGGGCGCGCGATGGCGGAGATTGACTGCGCCGACACGACCGGCGCCAGGCGCTGGTAGGCGAACAACATCCCTTGCGCGAACAGCAGGCCGCCGAGCGCGGCGGCTGCGATGGCGGCGTCGACCCGCGCGCGCTTGGCCAGGACGACGCCTGTGCCGGTCCCGGCTGCGAGCAACACCATCGCCAGCGCAATGGGATTGCACATCGGCACATACAGCGCGCGCTTGCCGTCCAGCAGGTGCGTATGCGGCAACCAGGCGACCAAGGCAGCGCCGACGATGGCCAGAGCCGCGAACGGCAGCAGGCGCCGTGCGACCGCCTGTGGCGACAGTTGCGTGATGGCACCGGCGATCAGCAACGCCAGCGCCGGCAGCACGGGCAGCACGTAGAGCGGCAGCTTCGCGCCCGACGCGGAAAAGAACAGCAGCACGATCGCGGCCCACAACAGCAGCAGTCGCGTCGATGCGTCGCGTTCGATCGTGGAGGCGCGCCATGCGCCGCGCAGCGACGCCGCCAGGAATCCGGTCCACGGCAGCGTGCCCACGACGAGCACGGGCAGGTAATACCACCATGCGTGGTTGCGATCGGCCACCTGCGACAGGAAGCGACCGAAGTGCTCATGGATGAAGAAGAACGACAGGAAATGCTCGTCGCGGCGCGCCAGCAGCACGAACCACGGCGATGCGACCAGCAGCAGGATGAGCAGGCCGGGAAGGATCTGCAGGCGTCGCAGCAGGCTGCCGTCGCGCTGCCAGAGCAGGTAGCCGACGAGCGTCGCGCCTGGCAGCACGATGCCGATCAGGCCCTTGGACAGCACGGCCAGCGCCATGGCCGCCCAGGTGGCGAGCATCCATCGGCGTTGCGCAGCGGCATCACTGCAACCTTGCTCGGCGATCATGAATGTGCAGAGCGCAACGGTCAGGAAGGCCGTCACCCCGATGTCCAGCGTGTTGAGGTGTCCCCCGAGAGCGACCAGCAGCAGGCTGATGCAGACCAGCGCCGCCAGGCGTCCACGGCGCGCATCCCAGACGCGCCGGGCCCCATACCAGACCGCCGCGACACACAACAGTCCTGCCAAGGCGCTCCACAGGCGCGCAGTCCATTGCTGGATGCCGAACGCGTGGTAGGAGGCCGTCGTGATCCAGTAGTGCAGCGGCGGTTTGTCGTAGAAGCGCAGTCCGTTGAATCGCGGCATCACCCAGTCGCCAGACACGAACATCTCGCGTGCGATCTCGGCGTAGCGGCCTTCGTCGGGTTCGTTCAGCGGGCGACTGCCGATGCCGGCGAACCACGCGAGCGCGACCAGGGCGATGAATGCGATGCGGAGCCAGCCACCAGCCGGGAGGAACGACCGTGCGCGGTGCGATGAATCCTGACGGGGCATCGAGGACATGGGGGCAACCGATGGAATGCCACGCCATTTGGCCCCGGGCGTCGCGGAATGGCAATGGAGGGTCTTCGTGACGGAGCTTCGCGCGGGCTCAACCCAAACACGATGCTGCCTGACGGTCAGGACTTGCAAAGGCAATGAGAACCATTATCATTGCGTCATCGGAAGTGGAGACAACCATGCTGGCCATCTGGATCCTGGTGTTCCGGGAGGTACTCGAGGCAGCGATGATCGTCAGCATCGTCGCGGCCGCCACCCGTGGCGTGGAAGCCCGTTGGCGGTGGATCGGCACCGGCCTGGCGCTCGGCTGCGCGGGTGCAGCCCTGGTCGCGGCGGGTGCGGGACGGCTTGCCGATGCGATGAGCGGCATGGGCCAGGAGTGGTTCAACGCCGGCGTGCTGCTCGCCGCCACCGCCATGATCGGCTGGCACGTCGTCTGGATGGCGCGGCACGGTCGCGCGCTCGCCGCGGATGCAGGGCGCTTCGGCAATGACGTGTCCGAAGGCCGCCGGCCGCTGGCCGCATTGATGATCGTCGTCGCGCTGGCCGTTCTGCGCGAGGGATCGGAGGTCGTGCTGTTCGGTTACGGCCTGGTTTCCAGCGGCTCCGGGATGGGCGACCTCGTCACGGGCGGGATGCTTGGACTGCTCAGCGGCGTGGCCGCTGGGGTTGCGATGTATGTCGGCCTGGTGCGCATCCCGATGCGGCATTTCTTCCGCGCGACCAACGGCCTGCTGATCCTGCTGGCGGCTGGCCTTGCGGCGGCCGCGGCCGGTTTCCTGGCGCAGGCGGATGTATTGCCGACGCTGGCCAATCCGCTGTGGGACAGCAGCTGGTTGTTGTCCGACGAGTCATGGCTCGGCCGCACGCTGCATGCGCTGGTCGGTTACACCGCGCAGCCCAGCGGCATGCAGGTCCTGCTCTATCTGTCGGTCGTCGTGGTGCTGGCCGGCGGCGCGCGCCTCGCCGCTCCGCGCCTGCCATCGATCCGTGCCGTCTCCAGTCCTTCCACCTGAGGATCGAATCCCGTGTCGAATCATCGCCCCGTCCTGCTCGCCCTGCTGCTGTCGCTGGCCAGTTCCCTTGCCTGCGCCGGCGAGCCGCCGGAAGTGCGGCTGGTGATCCGCGACCATCGCTTCGTGCCGGCGCAGGTGATCGTGCCTGCCAACACCAAGGTGAAGCTCATCGTGGTCAACGAGGACGCGACGCCGGAGGAGTTCGAGAGCCACCAGTTGAACCGGGAGAAGGTCGTCCTGGGTGGCGGCACCATTCCCGTGTACGTCGGCCCGCTGAAACCCGGTCGCTATCCGTTCTTCGGCGATTTCCATCCAGAGACCGCGCAGGGCGTTCTGCTCGCGCAATAGTCCGGTCGCTCCGGCTTTCGTGGCACCGCCTTCCGGGCTGCGTCCAGATGCAGCCTCCCGTTCCGTTCACCTTGAAGCAACCCGATGACCTCGCCCAGCCTGTCCCTGCCCGCGCGCCGGATCCTGCGTGCGCTGTTGTTGTCCTCGCTCATCCCGGCCAGCACCGCCGCGCTTGCCGGCTCGGCCGATGCCGTCTACACGCCAACCGTGGAGCAGGGTGAAACCGAATTCGAACTGCGCGGCGGATACCGCGATTTCGGCAACGCTCCCAACGAACATGCTTTCGTGTTCGACGTCGGTTACGGCGTCACCAACCGCTGGCGAACCGAGGCGGTGCTCGAGTACGCGGCCGAAGGTGGCGGGCCGGGCAGACTCGAAGCGCTGGAGTGGGAAAACGTCTTCGTGCTGACCGAGCCGGGCAAGTACTGGGTGGATCTTGGCTTGCTGGCCGAATACGAACACACGTTCGCCGATGGCCCGGATGAGGTGAAGATCGGGCCGTTGCTGCAAAAGGAGGTCGGTCCCGCGGTGGCCAACCTCAATTTCCGTTTCAAGCGGGCGGTCGGCTCGGGTGCCAGCAGCGACACGGAGCTCGACTACCGCTGGCAGTTGCGCTGGCGTGGCAACGAAGCGCTGGAATGGGGCGTCCAGGGTTTCGGCGAACTCGGTGTGATCGGCCGCCTGGGAGAAGGCGATTGGCACTCCGTCGGGCCAGCGGTGTTCGGCGTGCATCGCCTGAAGGGGCGCGACAAGGTCCGCTACAACGCGGCCGTGCTCGCTGGCTTGAGTGATGCCGCTCCCGACGCGGCGCTGCGCTTCCAGGTCGAGTACGAGATGTATTGACTGGATGGCGGCGGCTTGATTGCCGCCGCCATCTACCCGTCGAGCAGCAGTGCCAGGAGGCCGCGAAGCTGTCCAGGCGGTGACGCGCGACGCCCGGTCGGTCTGCCGCAATACCGATGTCGGATGCACGGTGGCAACCGCGCGCGCCCGTCGCAGGCATTACCTGCCATGCGCCACGCTGCTTCATCGGCGCGTTGCCCGGCTGGATCCGGGCTGCCGCAGGCGAAGTGGATGGCCTTTCAACACGACTCAGGCCGCGACGTGCAGCCCAGGCGTGAACTGCGAGGACGGTTCGCGCAGCAGCAACTTGCGCACGTCACGTTCGTCGTCAGGGCCGAGCGGGACGAATAGTTCGACCTTGCCGGCGACCAGCGCACCCAGCGGCACGCCATCGCGCAGCACGAAGCGCGCGCCCGGCTGGCGCGGCACCTTCGGCCCGGCCAACAGCGTGCCGACCAGGTTCAGCGGGTCCATCGCGGAAACACCGACGAGCACGCCATCATGCGCCTGCCTGCGCATCTGCCGCAGCGCGGCGATGGCTTCCGGCAGCGCGAATTGCTCACCGCTCAGGCCCGCGACGAAGCGGCCGCCACGGATGTCTCCGCGCGCCTCGAGCCGGTGGTACGCGCGCAGCAGGTCGCGCCACGGTCGCAGCCCTGGCGCTTCGCGCTCGAGGATGCGCCAGCCCACCACGCCATAGCGGCGCAGCAGCGTGCGCGCGATGTGTTCAATCGCCTCGGGCGCGGGCATGGGCGATACCGCGGCAGACGCGGCACGGCGCGTGAGCGTCCAGCGGCCGGCATCCTCGATCCCGAACAGCGCCGCGCGTCGCCCGCGGCGCTGGTACGCCGATGGCCGCCTGGACTGCGGCACGAGCAAGGCGCGCAATCCGGCGAAGCTGTCGCAGTGCACGCGCCCGCGCGCGACGAGTTCGGCGAGGGCGTCCTCCAGTTCGGTGCGCAGCAGGTGCGCGCCATCGACCAGTTCGTCGAAGAACGACGCGCCGTGTTCGGCGAGATGGTCGGCGACTTTCTGCGCACGCGATGAAAGCTCCGGATCGTCGTCGCGCTGGCCAGCGGCCAGTCCTGTCCACAGTGCCAGCTGCCGGCGCGGCAGCAGCACGATCGGCGTTGCCCGCACGGGAGCCGTACGTCCCGCGCCATCGGAGGTGCTGGTGGCGCCGCGCAGGCGTGTCCATGCCACCCGGCCTGCGGTGCACAGGTCATCGAGCCACGAGATGGAATAGTCGCTGACCCGTGCCGGCAGCAATTCGGTTTCCCACGCACCCGCCGGCGCCTCGAATCCCTCCAGTTGCGCGAGTACGTTGGCCAGCGCGTCCGGGCCGCTGACGCGGCTGTCCGCCTTGACGCGTTGCCAGTCCAGCAGGAAGCGCATGAAGTCGCGCGGCTCCACTGGTTCGATCTCGCGACGAAGCCGGCCGATGGTATGGCGATGGATGCGGGCGAGCAGGTGCCGCTCGCACCATTCGTCGGTAGCTGCATCCGCCGTGAAGCGGCCGCGCATCACGTAGCCCTCGTTTTCCAGCCGCAGCAGGGCGCCGTCGACATCCGATTGCGGCAGGTCGAGCGAGGCGCAAAGCGCGGCAACGGTGGTCGGTCCCAATCCGGACAGGCGCGAACGCATGATTTCCAGTGCGGCGTCTTCGCGCGACCAGGCCTGCGCGGCAAATTCCGCAGGCGCTTGGATCGCCGGGATGCACGCGGCATCCGGATACATCACGCACATCGGCGGCAGGCGCTCGGCCGCAACCCACAGGGCCAATCCGTCGCCGACCGGCATCCGCGTGGCGCGGCTGGCAGTCGCCAAGGCATCGAGCCACGGCATCCAGGCGCACGACTGCGCCTCGTCGTCGGTGATGCAGCACAAGCCCATCAAGGCCTCATGCATCTAGTCTGCGTTGCGCACCTGCGGCCACGCCTGCTCGCGCACGGACTCGATCGCGGCGGGATCCAGGCGGCCGAGGTCGCTCGCGCCGTCGGCGTCGCTGTAGCGGCGGCTCATGACCGCCTGCGTGCGCCGTTCCTCCAGCGGTGCGTCGTCGAGAAAGGCGTACGGGCGCGCATTCAAGGCTTCGGCGGCGAAGGGCGAAGGCGCGGTGAGGTCGCGCGCGATGATCTGGACAGCGCCCGATTCGAGATCGCGCAGCAGCGCCAGCCAACCCTCGGCGTCCATGGCCTCATGCAGGCAATCGTCGAGCGTCTGTGCAACAAGCGGGTGGTCGGGAATCTCGCGCTCGCCGACAAGGTTCTCCGCGCAGGCGACCTGGTCGGGGAACACCGTGGCCAGCAGGTCCTCGGATTTCATCCGCTGCAATTGCGGCGCCACCTTCCTGCCGCCGATGAAGCGCGGCAATGCCAGCGCGGTGGTCGCGTTCCAGCGCCAGCGTGCGCCGAACAGCGGCGCGTCGAGCAGGGCCTGCGTCAGCACATCGCAGGCGGTGTTGGAATGCAGGTAATGCGCGACGTCGACCAGCGGGAAACTGTGGCTTGTCGACAAGGACAGCACGATCGAATTCTCGGTCGCCGCCGCCTGCAGTTCGAAATTGAACTTGCGGCAGAAGCGCTTGCGCAACGC
>JBBRHT010000068.1:0-9105 GCA_038222295.1 Lysobacterales bacterium | reverse complement strand
CAGCAGCAACACGCTGTTGGCGCGCAACTGCGCCAGCTCGGCGGCCAGCATCTGCGCGTCGTCGAAGGAATGACGGCAATGCAGCGCGATGTCGTAGCCGTCGGCATGCAGGCGACGGACGATGGCGGCCCCGATGCGGCGAGCGCCTCCGGTGACCAGGGCGACGGGATTGCTTGCAGTCATCGAACAGCTCCCATCGCGCGATGGCGGTTGCGGCTATCCTGCGCATTCTCCCTGTATTTCCCGACCCATGTCCCGTCTTCCCCTTCCCGACGCCGACGCGCTGGCCCACAGCGAGCGACTGCGCGCGGTCATCCAGGAGCAGATCTTCGCCAGCGGCGGCGCCGTGGCGTTTTCGCGATTCATGGAGCTGTGCCTGTATGCACCGGGGCTGGGCTATTACAGCGCCGGTGCGACCAAGTTCGGTGGGGCGGGCGACTTCGTCACGGCGCCGGAACTGGGTCCGCTGTTCGCGGCCTGCGTGGCCGACAGCGTGGCACCGGTGCTGCGGCAGGTCGGCGCAGAGGCGGTCTTCATGGAAATCGGCGGTGGCAGCGGCGCCTTCGCCGAGGTCGCGCTGAAGCGCCTGCTGGCACTCGATGCATTGCCTTCGCGCTACGCCATCCTGGAACCCAGCGCCGACCTGCGGGAGCGGCAGCGCAGTCGCCTGCAGGAGCGGCTGAATCCCCTGCTGCTTGAGCTGGTGGAATGGCTCGACGGCCCGATCACCGAGCCGTGGAGCGGCGTCGCGTTCGCCAATGAGGTCATCGACGCATTGCCGACGCCGCGCTTCACCGTGCGCGACGGCGAGGTACTGGAGGAGCACGTCGCGCTGGATGGCGAGGGTCGCTTCATCCGCGTCGACCGCCCGGCCGATGCGCTGCTGGTGGCGGCCGTGCGCCACGTGGAGCGCCAGCTGGATGCGGCGCTGGCCGAGGGTTATCGCTCCGAACTGCTGCCGCAGCTGCCGTACTGGATACAGGCTGTGATCGGCGGGATGCGGTCGGGCGCGATGCTGTTCGTCGACTACGGCCACGATCGTCGCGAGTACTACCAGCCCGCACGCGCCGATGGCAGCCTGCGCGCGTTCTATCGCCACCATGTCTCCAGTGATCTGTACGCGTGGCCGGGACTGCAGGACCTCACCGCATCGGTGGATTTCACCGCGCTGGCCGAAGCCTGCAGCACTGCCGGGTTCGACTTCAGCGGATATTGCTCGCAGGCGAGCTTCCTCATCGGCAACGGCATCGAGCAGCGCCTGGCCGAAGCCGAAGCCAAGGCGCGCGACGAAGCCGCCCGCTTCCGCCTGCGACAGGAAACCAAGCGACTCACCCTGCCCGGCGAGATGGGCGAGCGTTTCCAGGCCATGGGCTTCGCGCGCGATGTCGAATTCGGTGCCGCCTTCCTCGCCGGCGACCTGAGCTGGCGGCTGTGAGCCCGTTGCCGACGCTCAAGCGGTTGCGACGGCCGCGCCTGTGGCTGGCAATGTGGTGGTTTGGCGTCATCGCGGTGGTGGCGTTTTCGCTGGTTCCGGCTTTCCTGTTGCCGCAGGTTCCGGACGGCGGCGACAAGGTCGAACATTTCCTGTCGTATTTCCTGCTCGCAGCCGCGGCCGTGCAATTGTTCCTGCCGCGCCAGGCGCTTCTGCGCGCCGGGTCGGGTTTGATCGCCATGGGCATCGCGCTCGAGATCGCGCAGGGGTTGTTCACCAACACGCGACAGATGGACGCGAGCGATGCGCTGGCCAATTCACTTGGCGTGATCGCTGGCCTGCTGACCTTGCTGACGCCCTGGTGCAACCTGCTGATGCGCCTGGACCGACGTTCCGGTCAGGTCGGCTGACCGCCTGACCGCGCCTCTGGCGTTGTCCATCATGCCGGCGATCTCGCCGGCGGAGGTCAACGTATGCCGAAGTTCATCATCGAACGCGAGATCCCTGGCGCTGGCAAGTTGTCGTCGCAGGACCTGCATGCCATCGCGCAGAAATCCTGCGGCGTGCTGCAGGAAATGGGGCCGCAGATCAAGTGGCAGGAAAGCTACGTCACCGGCGACAAGATCTATTGCGTCTACAACGCGCCGGACGAGGAGTCGGTGCGCGAACACGCCCGGCGAGGTGGTTTCCCCGCCGACGCCGTCAATCGCGTCGTGACCAGGATCGATCCGACCACGGCCGAGTGAGGTCAGGGGCGAACCACGGCGCGCGCGCGGGTGATCGCATCGATGCGGGCCTGGCGCAGCGCTGCGCCCAGTGCCGGGCCCGCGAGCCCGCTGGCGGCGAGGTCGCTGCCACGCACGCATCGCGCTGCGGCATGCAGGCGCAACAACTCCGGGCCCTGTGGATAGTCGCATTCGGCCAGGCCCGCACGCCCGCGCTTGTCGGCCTCGCACACCAGCGCAAGTTGCGCCATGCGGCCGGGTTGGCGGAAGCCGTCGCTGCGCGCGATGAGGTCATGCACCGTGCTGTCGCGCAACTCGAACAGGCGATGCACGTTGAGGTGTTCGCGGCAGGAGGCTTCGGCGAGCTGGCGGTGCGCCGCCGGCACCTTGAGGCGCTCGCACAGCGCCCGCAGTGGCGACACGCCGGCGCTTTCGTGGCCAATGTGTTTCGGCAGCACCTGCGCCGGCGTCAAGGCCTTGCCCAGGTCGTGGGTCAGCGCGGCGAATCCGATGAGCGCGTCACCCGACGCCAATCGCGCCGCCATGTCGCAGACCAGTTCCACGTGCAGGCCGGTGTCGATTTCCGGATGGTATTCGGCGCGTTGCGGAACGCCATACAGCGCGTCGATTTCCGGCAGCACCACCGCCAGCGCACCGCAGTCGCGCAACGTGCGCACGAAGGCCGATGGCGTCTGCGACATCAACGCGCGCTGGAGCTCCTGCCAGACGCGCTCTGGAACCAGTTCCGCCAGCTCGCCGCTGTCGACCATCGCGCGCATCAGCACCATCGTGTCGGGTGCCACCAGGAATCCGCGCGAGGCGAACCGTGCCATGAACCGCGCTGCGCGCAACACGCGCAAGGGATCCTCGGCGAAGGCGGGCCCGACGTGGCGCAGTACGCGCGCTTCGATGTCGCGGACGCCGCCGAAGGGATCGACCAGGTGGCCGCTGTCGTCCTGGGCGATCGCATTGATGGTGAAGTCGCGCCGCCCCAGGTCGTCTTCCAGCGTCACCGACGGGTCGGCATCGACGACGAAGCCGCGATAACCGCGACCGGACTTGCGCTCGGTGCGCGCCAGCGCGTGCTCCTCGCCGGTCCGCGGGTGCAGGAACACCGGGAAATCGCGACCCACCGGCTTGAATCCGCGCGCCAGCATCGCGTCCTGCGTCTGTCCGACGACGACGAAATCGCGATCGCCCGCGGGCAAACCGAGCAGGCGATCGCGCACCGCTCCACCGACCAGGTATGTCTGCATCGCGTCCATCGGCCGATCATGCCGCGGCGCGGCGCGTCCCGCCAGCGATCGGGCTGGCGCGTCCTTCGGGCAGGCGAACGACTTGCGTCGGGCGGTGATGTTGCCGCGCATCCGGTCGCTGAGCGGCAATGCATTGCTGTTGAGGGGCCGCGCAGCGACCCAGCCGCGGCAGCTGCACAGCGGCATCGCGCCGCCAGCGCCTGGATCAATGGGTGGTGGCTTCCGCCGTCGTTTGGCCCAGCGGGCAGGTGAACCCCTTGCGCGCGACGCCTAGGTTGCCGCGCATCCGGTCGCTGAGCGGCAATGCATTGCCGCTCAGCGAGGAGATGCGATAGCGACATTGTGCCGACGCGCCGCAGCGCGCCGTGACACGTTCGATCTCAATCCGGTCTCGCGGTGGCCTTGGGGCAGGCGAACGGCTTGCGCTTGCCGGTGACGATCCCGCGCATGCGGTCGCTCAGCGGCAACGCGCTGCCGTTGAGGCGCCAGTCGTAGATCGTGCTGAAGGACAGCACGCGCGCGACGTATTCGCGCGTTTCCTTGTAGCTGATGGTCTCGATCCAGAAATCCGGATCCATGCCCGGACGTTGCGACTGCCAGCGCGCCAGCGGCGCGGGGCCGGCGTTGTAGCCGGCGATCGCGAAATACGGCTGGCCGCCATCCTTGTCCAGCAGTTGCCGCAGGTAGGCGGTGCCCAGTGTGATGTTGGTATCGGGATCGTAGAGGCTGTTGGCGCCAGACCACGGAATCCCCAGCCTGCGGGCCACGGCCATGCCCGTTCCGGGCAACAGCTGCATCAGTCCCATCGCGTTGGCCGCCGAATGCGCAGCGGGGTTGAACACGCTTTCGGCACGGATTTCCGCCGCGACCCATGCGGGATCCAGGGTGTTGTTCGCCGCTTCGCGACGAATCGTCTGCTGGTGGTGCAGCGGGAACCGCAACTGGTACAGGCGCAATTCCTCCGGGTTCTTGCCCAGCGCGAACACGGCGCGGTCGAACCAGCCATTGTCCTGCGCCACTTCCACCGCCAGGCGACGCTGGGGGTCGTCGAAGCGGCCCAGCGCATCGTCCCACTCGCGCTGCGCCCATGCGGGACGGTCGATCCGGTACAGCTCCATCGCGCGCACCAGCGCCGGATCGGCGGCCACGGCCGCCTTGGCCGCATCGCTGTCATTCGGCAGCCAAGGGCACAGCGCATAGGGTTGGTTGATGCGGTCGGCGGCGAGGAAGCCATGGAACTGCGGCTGGCGCGCCGCCCGCTGGTAGGCCAGCTGCGCGGCCGCCTTGTCGCCCGTGAGTTCGAGCAACCTCGCCTCGAAGTAGGTCCAGCGCGAATCGCTGCGTTGCTTGTCGGGCATCGCGCGGATCGCGGCCAGCGCGCCGCGCCAGTCCGACCGCGCCATCGCCTCGCGCACCTGCCACTCGTGCAGCTTGTCGTCATAGTCGGAGGCGGGGACTGCCGCCAGGCGTCGCGCGGATTCGGGTTCGTAGGACGCGACCG
The DNA here is from genome assembly GCA_038222295.1 of Lysobacterales bacterium. GTDB lineage: Bacteria > Pseudomonadota > Gammaproteobacteria > Xanthomonadales > Xanthomonadaceae > Cognatiluteimonas. Next base: position 4,191 of record JBBRHT010000068.1, on the reverse strand, counting down.
TCCACAGGGCGATCTGGTACAGCACGCGTCCGCGATCGGCTTCGGTGAATCCCAGCGCCCGCGCAAACCGCGGCAGGGCCTGCTCGGCGGCCAGTGGCGCCGACTTGCTCAGCCGGGCCAGGCCTTGGGACGCCATCCAGCGACTGCGAGTCGTCGCTGGCCAGGCCAGCGCGCGGTCGTTCACCGCCTCCATGAAGGCGGCATAGTCGCTGGCCAGCGCGAAGTCGGCCGCGGGCAGGCCCTGCGCGGCCTCGCGCATCACCGTCGGGTTCCATTCCCCCGCCGCCTTGTCGATCCGTTCCCAGCGCACCTGCGCAGTCAGTCCGCCGCGTGCGGCGAGCACGGCGAACGGCCTGTCGCACTCGTCCGGCAGCGGCTTGCCGGTGCTGCGCCACAGCGCCTGCGCGTCACGGACCCATTGCGCGTCGGCATTGCCGGTGGCCTGGCGCGCGTTCAATTCGGCGCAACGCAGGCTGCTTGCGCGTACGGAAGGCGCCCACGCCGCGCGGAAGGCCGGCCAGTCCTGGCGGCGGGCGGTCGATGCCAGCCACAGCTCGCGGAAAGCCTCGGCCACCGGCTGGCCCCGATAGCGGGCCAGGAAGGCCTGGGCCTGGCTGGCGGGCAGGGTGTCGATGGCGCGCACCAGCACCGCGTATTCGACCCAGCCATAGGCAGGGTCGCGGGCGAGCCCCGGGAACTGGCCGGCGTCGAACAGTCCGCGCTCGGCCGAATCGATTGCCGCCCGCAGCGGCGATGTCGGCTGCGGCGCTGCCTGCGGCCAGCACTGGGCGGGGCTCAGCAGCAGCAGGACAAGAAGGAGGGCGAAGGCGGTGCGATCGGTCATCGCCCGACTATAACGAAGCGAAAATGAACCCCTTTCCGGCCCGGATCAGCATCCGGCGTCTGGACGCTCCAGGCGGCCGCGATGTCGCGCACATCGAGACCATGACGCAGTGCCGCTTGAACCATCTTCACGAATTGCTTACAACACGGTCACCGCAGCGGCACAGGGGCGCTGGCGGGCGTCATCAACCACCTCTTTCCGGAGTTCACGATGCAATCGCTGCGCCGCAACCGCCTGACCATTGCCGTCAATCTCTCGCTCCTGCTGCTGCCCGGCCTTGCCGCCGCACAGGATGCCGCCGCTCCCGCCACGACCGCTGCGCCTGAGGAGGCCAAGACGCTCGACCGCGTCCAGGTCACGGGCAGCCGCATCAAGCAGACCAACGCGGTCACCAGCCAGCCGGTTGCGATCATCACCCGCGCGCAGATCGACCAGAGTGGCGCGACGTCCATCGGCGATTTCCTGCAGCAGTTGACCGCCAGCGGCCAGGCGCTCAACGCGAAGTTCAATTCCAGCGGCAACTTCGGCTATCCATCCAGCGGCGGCGGCATCGGCGCCGGCTCCTCGCAGGTCGACCTGCGCAACCTGGGATCGCAGCGCGTGCTCGTGCTGGTCGATGGCATCCGCTGGGTCAATGAGTCGTCCGCGTCGGGCGTGAGCGGCAGCGCCGACCTCAACACCATCCCGATGGCGATCGTCGATCGCATCGAAGTCCTCGAGGATGGCGCGTCGGCGATCTACGGTTCGGACGCCATCGCCGGCGTGGTCAACATCATCACCCGCAAGAAATATGACGGTGCGCTCGTGCACGTCAAGGCCGGCAGCTACGGCCACGGCGGCGACGACCGCGAGGCCGACATCACCGTCGGCGGCGCAAGCGACCGCTTCTCGGGCGTGTTCTCGGCCGGATATGTCGAAACCAAGGGCATCAGCTCCGGGACGTGGGGACAGTCTTCGATGCCGATCCCGGGCGCAGGCATCGGCGCCGGCAGCTCCGCAACGCCGCAGGGTCGCTTCACGTTCTGCGATCCGCGCATCACCACGCCCGGCACGCAGGGCTACTGCGATGCGTCGGGCAATGACTGGTTCGACATCACGCTCAACAACGGCACCACCACGCCGAACTACAACGGTGGCGACCCGACCGGCGCCGGTGGCACGTACCACAACTGGAGCGGCGCCGACCGTTTCAACTACGCCCCATTCAACCTGCTGCTGACGCCGTCCAAGCGCAAGTCGCTGTTCGCCAGCGCGACCTACGACATCAACGACACGACGTCGTTGCATGCGAAGGCGCTCTACAACAATCGCGAATCCACCAACCAGGCCGCGCCCGAGCCGATATTCGTCGGTCCGTTCGCCGGTACCGGCGGCATTGCCGACACGATCGTGATCTCGGCGCTGAATCCGTACAACCCGTTCGGGATCGACCTGGATCCGTCATCGAACTTCGGCTGGATGACCAAGCGTCCGCTCGAGCTGGGGCCACGCATCTTCAGCCAGAACGTCGACACCTGGTACGTCAACCTGGGCCTGAATGGTTCGTTCCAGGTCGGCCGCGGCATGGACTGGTCGGTGGATTACGTCCACTCCGAGAACAAGGCCGACCAGACCTTCTCCAACGGCTTCAACATCGGCAAGGTCAAGCTGGCCCTGGGTGATCCCACGGTGTGCGCAGCCTCGCCGGGTTGCATTCCGCTGGACCTGTTCGGCGGTGAAGGCCGTCCGATCACGCAGGCGATGCTGGATTACATCAGCACCCCGCAGCACGACTCCAGCAAGCAGGTGCTCGACCTGCTCACCGCCAACCTGACCGGCGACCTGTGGCAGATGGGCGACGATCGTTACGCGGGCTTCGCGGTGGGTTACGAGCACCGCAAGTACGAAGGCGACTTCACTCCGGATCCGCTGCGCCAGACCGGCGAGTCGCAGGATTCGTTCGCATCGCCCGTGTCGGCGTCCTACACGGTCAATGAAGGCTATGCGGAGCTGCTGCTCCCGTGGACCAAGGGATTCAGCACCGACTTCGCGATCCGTCGCTCGCAATACTCGACCTTCGGTGGCGCGACCACCGGCAAGGCCGGATTCCGCTGGCAGCCAATCGAGGACCTGGTGCTGCGTGGCACCTGGTCGCAGGGCTTCCGCGCGCCGAACCTGGGCGAGTTGTACGGCCTGACCCAATTCGGCGCGACGCTCACCGATCCCTGCGGCACCACCGGCACCCCTGGTCCGGCCGGCCCGCAATATGTCGCTGGCTGCGCCGCACAGGGCGTGCCGGTCACCTTCGAGCAGGCGAACACGCAGATCACCACCTTCACCGGCGGCAACCCGAACCTGCAGCCCGAGAAGTCGGACAACTACAGCTTCGGCGCGGTCTGGAGCCCGGGCTGGGCCGACAACCTGGCGTGGTCGTCCAAGCTCGACTTCGAGATCAACTACTTCCACTACAAGATCAAGGACGCCATCCAGGCGCCCGACATCCAGGCGATCCTCAACGGTTGCACGGCTGGCACCATCACCGGCGCCGCCTGCTCGGGCTTCACCCGCGGCGCGGGTTTCAACCTCAACCCGCCGACGGATTTCCTGGCCAACCTCGGCACGATCACCACCAATGGCATCGACCTGAAGGCCAACTGGGTCGGGCCGCAGACCAACTGGGGCCAGTTGAATGTCGGCTTCCAGGCAACGCGCACCATCGGCTACAAGGCGGTCGATGCCGACGGCAACCAGACCCAGCGCAGGGTCGGGGTAGAGGTCAACGACAGCGCCATCCCCGACTGGCAGTCCAACCTGCAGATGGGCTGGAAGTCGGGCGACTGGAACGCCAGCTGGATCGTGCGCTACATCAGCTCGGTCAAGGAGGATTGCGGCAATGCGGGGGTGACACCGGCGACGGGTTGTCCCACGGCGGCCGACGTCCACACGCTGGGATCGACCGTCTACAACGACGCGCAGCTGTCGTGGAACCACTCCATGGGCATCCAGGGCCTGAAGCTGGCGATTGGCGCCAACAACATCTTCAACAAGTCACCGCCGGTGTGCGTCACCTGCTCGTTGAACGGATATGACGCCGGAACCTACGACCTGCCATTCCGCTTCTGGTACGTGAGCGCCGACTTCCGCTTCTGATTTCGGCCGAAACAAGAGCGGGTGGCGATGCGAATCGCCGCCCGTTTTTTTTGGTCGATGCTTGCCTGCGGTGCCTTTAAACGCTTTCGCCGTTGGCGAGTTACTTTTCTTTGAGAGCCGCAAAGATAAAGTAACGGCGGATTCAACCAGCAAGTGCATCACTTGGCGCCAAGCCGTCGCGCGCCTTGATGTAGTGATCGAAGTAGACCTCGGCCGGA
>JBBRHT010000067.1:0-9164 GCA_038222295.1 Lysobacterales bacterium | reverse complement strand
TGGTACGACGCCGCGGTGATGTTCGTGTTCCTGCTGCTCGTGGCGCGCATGCTCGAGCAGCGCGCGCGCGGCGTCGCCAGCGCCCAGGTCGATGCGCTTGCCCGTGCACGACCCGCGCTGGCGACACGCGAGCTGGATGATGGCCGGCGCGAATCCATTCCCCTGTCGGCACTGGGTGTCGGCGACATCGCCTGCGTCGCCGCGGGCGGGATCGTCCCCGCCGATGGCGTGCTGCTGGACCGTCCCGCGCGTTTCGAGGAAGCCCTGCTCACCGGCGAATCCCAGCCGCTCGAGAAAGCCGTCGGTGAGCGCATCCTTGCCGGTACCCTGTGCCGCGACCGGCCCGTGCGGATGCGCGTGACGGACGTGGGTGCCGCCACCCGCCTGTCGCAACTCACCGCACTGGTCGAGCGCGCGCAATCGCATCGGCCCCGGTTGGCGCTGCTGGCCGATCGCGTCGCCAGCCGCTTCGTCGCCGGATTGCTGCTGGTCGCGGCGGCCACCTGGCTGGGCTGGCACTGGTATCAGCCCGGGCGCGCGTTCGAAGTCACGCTCTCCCTGCTGGTCATCAGCTGCCCGTGTGCGCTGTCGCTCTCGGTTCCGGCCGCGCTGGCTGCCGCGCATGGCGCCCTCGCCCGGATCGGCGTGCTGGCGGTGCGCCCGGAGGCGCTCGAGCGACTGGCACGCGCGACCGACGTCGTCTTCGACAAGACCGGCACGCTCAGCGACGGAGTGCCCGCGCTGGTCGACGTGGCAACGTTCGACGGCTTCGATCGCGACGCGGCATTGCGCATCGCCGCCGGGCTGGAGCGCGACAGCGGCCATCCGCTGGCGGCGGCCTTCATCGGCATCGACAGTGCGGGAGACGCGCCCACCTGCATCGACATCGAAATGATCGCCGGTGCCGGCGTGCGCGGACGCATCGATGGCATCGAATGGCGGCTGGGGCATGCGACCTTCGCCGCCGGACGCGCCGATGACGACGGCCTCTGGCTGGGCGATGGCACGCACGCGGTTGCGCGCTTCCTGGTCCGGGAGTCGCGCCGCGAAGACGCGATCGCGATGGCCGACGCCCTGCGCGAGCTGGGCCTGCAGCTGCACCTGTCCAGCGGCGATGCCATGGCCCCGGTGTCGCGGCTTGCCGCCGACGTCGGGATCGCCGACGCCAACGCGCGGCAGACACCGGAGGACAAACTGGCCGCAGTGCGCCAGTTGCAACAGCGCGGACGGATCGTGGCGATGGTGGGAGACGGCATCAACGACGCGCCGGTGCTCGCCGGCGCCGACGTCTCCATCGCGATCGGCGCCGGCTCCGCACTCGCACAACGCGCGGCGGACCTCGTCCTGACGGGGGACTCGCTGCTGCGGATTCCACAGGCGATCGCGCTTGCGCGTCGCAGCCAGCGCATCATTGCGCAGAACCTCGGCTGGGCCATCGCCTACAACCTGCTGGCCGTGCCACTGGCGGCGGCTGGCCTGGTCACGCCATGGCTGGCGGCATTGGGCATGGCGCTGTCGTCGCTCACGGTCACCGCCAACGCGCTGCGGCTGACGCGGCTGCCTGCGCGATGAACATCCTCCTGCTGCTGGTGCCGATCAGCCTGCTGTTGCTGGGCGTGGCGATCTGGGCATTCGTCTGGGCAGTCCGTCGTGGCCAGTTCGACGACCTCGATACGCCGGCGCTCGACATCCTCGTCGACGATGAACACGACCAGCCGCCAGGACGCCGCCGTGCCGATTGACTGGCTCACCCTGGGCGCCGCCGCGCTCACAGGCCTGATGGGCGGCGTGCACTGCGCGGCGATGTGCGGCGGCATCGCGACCGCCTTTTCCGCGATGGCACCGCGCACCGGATGGCGACAGGCGCTGGAACCCAACGTCGGGCGCGTGCTGGGTTACATCGCGGCCGGCGCACTGGCTGGCGGCATTGGCGGCGGCGTGGTGCGCATTGCCCGCAACGACTGGCTCGCCCTTGGCTTGCGGATGGCGGTCGGCGTCGTGCTCGTGGTCGCGGCGCTGCGGCTGCTCGATCGTCGCGGCCGGCTGTCATTCTTCGCTGGCGGCGGCGGTGCGCTGTGGCAACGCCTGCGGCCGCTGCAACGGCGACTGCTGCCGGCCAACACCACGTGGCGACGGCTCGCACTGGGCATGTTGTGGGGCTGGATGCCCTGCGGGTTGAGCACCACCTTGCTGGCGGCGGCCTGGTTGCAGGCCGATGCCGTCAACGGCGCAGCGACGATGGCGGCATTCGGCCTGGGCACGCTGCCGATGATGTTGCCGCTGACCTGGTCGGGGGCGAGGATCGGGCAGCGGCTGCAACGCGGTGGCTGGCGGATGGCGGCCGGATCGCTGGTGCTGGCCGCAGGCCTGGTGACGCTGTCGGCGCCGTGGCTGATGCAGGTCCCCGCCCTCCACGGCCCGTTGGCGGCGCTGGGCTGCCAGCCGACGCCGCGCTGAGCACGCTCAGCGGGCGCCGCGTGCCAGGCGACGCTGCGGAGGCGGCGATTCCTGGCCGTGCGCGAGGCGCGCCAACTCGACGCTGTCGAGGACTTCCACGTGCCGACCCTGCACCGCGATCACGCCGTCATCCTGCAGCCGGCCAAAGCCGCGACTGACGGTTTCCAGCGCAAGGCCTATGAAACGCGCGATGTCCTCCCGGCTCATCGGCAGTCGGATGTCGCTGCGCGACAGGCCGATGTGATGCAGGCGTTCGCCCAGGCCATGCAGGAACAACGCGATGCGCTCGTTGGCTTGGCGCTTGGCGAGCATTTCCATGTGGTCATGGTCGCGATCGCCGCTCTGGCCGATGAACCCCCGCAATTGCTGCTGCAGGCTGGGCAACAAAGCGGCGCTCGCGGTGAGGTCGTCGAAGGGGACCTCGCAGACGTTCGCACGGGTCAGCGCCACCGCCTCGCAGCGGTGCGCGCCGGAGCCGAGCGCATCCAGGCCCATCAGTTCACCGGGCAGATGGAAGCCCATGATCTGCTCCTCTCCGTCCTCGCTGGTGCTGATCGTCTTGAAGGCGCCGTCGCGCGCGACATAGACCGCATGCAGGGAGTCGCCGGGTCGGAATAGGCGCTCACCCGGCTGCACGGTGCGGCGCCGCTTGACGATGTCGTCCAGTCGCGACAGTTCCGCCGGATCGATGCCCGCAGGCAGGCACAGCTGCCTTAGCGAGCACTGCGAACAGCCGCGGCGCAGCTGGACCAGATCGAAAACAAGGGGCGTCGCCATGCCGCATGGTGACACGCGGCCGGGGCTGCGCTCCATGTGGCCTGCCGGATGGGGGCCCCCCTCGTCCCGGTCGTGGCCGGCTTGACCTGAATCAGGGCGGGAAAACGTGCCCGGCTTGACCATGCGGTCATCCACACCGGAGATCGCCCATGAGCAATACCAGGAAGCTGTGGCTGGGCCTTGCCGCCTTGCTGCTTGCGTCGTTTTCCGTCCTGCTGTGGTCGGGGGGGCAGATCTTCCGCGCCGCGCCGCCCATTCCCGACAGGGTGCTGGCGACCGACGGCAACGTCGTGTACACCAAGGCCGACATCGAGGAAGGCCGCGAGGTCTGGCAATCGATCGGCGGCATGCAGTTAGGGTCCATCTGGGGCCACGGCAGCTATGTCGCACCGGACTGGAGCGCCGACTGGCTGCATCGCGAGGCGAGCGAACTGCTCGACATCTGGGCGCGACGCGACGGCGGCATGGCCACGTATGCGCAATTGCCCGCCGAGCAGCAGGGCGCCCTGCGGGCACGCCTGCAGCAGGTCATGCGTACCAACAGCTATGACCCGGCGACCGGCACGATCACGCTGGGACAGGACCGCGTCATCGCCGTGTCCAACGTCGCGGCGCATTACGAAAGCCTCTTCGGCAACGATCCGGCGACCGCGAAGCTGCGCGAGGATTACGCGATGAAGGATTCGACGGTCGATACCGTCGAACACCGGCGCGCGCTGACCGCCTTCATCTGGTGGACCGCGTGGGCGGCGACGACCGAGCGGCCACGCGACGCCGCGGCCGCAGCAGGCGATGTCGCCAACAAGCAGGTCACCTATACCAACAACTGGCCGAGCGAGCCGCTGGTCGGCAACACGCCGGCGCCCTCGCTGTGGGCATGGTCGGCGTTCAGCGTGCTGTTCCTGATCGCGGGCATCGCCATCCTCGGCTGGCATCACGCGGTGACCCATGCGCGCGGCGAGGCGCCGCACACCATCCCGGCAAGCGATCCTTTCGCGAGCTTGCGCATTACCCCCTCGATGCGGGCGACGGCGAAGTATTTCTGGGTGGTGCTGGCGCTGTTCCTGGCGCAGATCCTGCTTGGCGCGATCACCGCGCATTACCAGGTCGAGGGCCAGAAAGCCTATGGCTTTGTCCTGTCAAACTATCTTCCCTACTCGCTCTCGCGCACCTGGCACACGCAGCTGGCGGTGTTGTGGATCGCGGTGGCGTGGCTGGCCACCGGCCTGTACATCGCGCCGGCGCTGTCCGGCCATGAGCCCAAGTACCAGCGGTTCGGGGTCAACTTCCTGTTCGTCAGCCTGCTGCTGATCGTGGTCGGTTCGTTCACCGGCCAGTGGTTCGCGGTGATGCAGAAACTCGGGCTGAAGTACAACTTCTGGTTCGGCCACCAGGGCTGGGAATACGCCGACATGGGTCGCTTCTGGCAGATCTACCTGTTCGTGGGCCTGCTGTTGTGGGTCACGCTGGTGGGACGCGCGCTGTGGCCGATCCTGCGCGGGCCGGCGACCGAGTCCAAATCCATCGTCGCGCTGCTGTTCGCATCTACCGCGGCCATCGGACTGTTCTTCGGCGCGGCGCTGATGTGGGGCGAGCACACGCATATCTCCGAGGTCGAGTACTGGCGCTGGTGGCTGGTGCACCTGTGGGTGGAAGGCTTCTTCGAGGTGTTCGCCACCGCCGTGATGGCGCTGATCTTCACCCGCCTGGGTTTGATCAAGACGTCCACCGCGACGGCGACGGTGCTGTTCGCGACGATCGTGTTCATGGCTGGCGGCGTGCTCGGCACCCTGCACCACCTGTACTTCGTCGGCACGCCGATCTCGGTGGTGGCATTGGGCGCGAGTTTCAGCGCACTGGAAGTGGTGCCGCTGGCCTACATCGGCTTCGAGGCCTACCACACGTGGAAACTCGGCCAGGCGACGCCGTGGATGGCGCGCTACAAGTGGCCGGTGATGTTCTTCATCGCGGTGTCGTTCTGGAACCTGGTCGGCGCGGGGCTGTTCGGCTTCCTCATCAACCCGCCGCTGTCGCTTTACTACATGCAGGGCTTGAACCTGACGCCGCTGCACGGACATACCGCGCTGTTCGGCGTGTACGGGATGCTCGGCATCGCGCTGATGCTGTTCTGCCTGCGCGGCCTGCGCGGGCAGATGGCCTGGGATGCGCGACCGCTGAAGATCGCCTTCTGGGCGCTCAACATCGGCCTAACGATGATGGCGGTGTTCACCCTGCTGCCACTGGGAATCCTGCAGCTGCTGGCGACGATCGAACATGGCTACGCCTACGCGCGTTCGGCGGAGTTCATGCAGCAGCCGATCGTCGCGATGCTGATCTGGATCCGCGTGCCGGGCGACACCATCTTCAGCATCGGCGCGCTGTCGCTGGCATGGTTCGTACTGCGTCTGTGGGTCGCTCCCACGCGGGAAACGGTGGTGGCGAGCGCGACCGACCACGCCACGCCGTAAGCTGGGCCTACGCTCGCTTGGGAAGGGCGGCCAGATGGCCGCCCTTTTTCCCTGCGACAACGGCGCACTGCACACCCGCTTCAAGGACCTCGATGCCGCTCGACATCTCCCCACGCTGGCTTGGCCGCACCCCGCATCGCCTGATGTTCTTCATCGGCGCGAGCAACCTGATGCTGGCGATGGCGTGGTGGGCCGCCTGGCTGCTGAGCACGCGATGGCCCTTGTTCTCCATGCACCAGCCGCAGCCCTATGCCGGCTGGCTGCATGCATTCGTCATGCAATACCAGGTGTTGCCGAGTTTCTTCTTCGGATTCCTGCTGACGACGTTCCCGCGCTGGATCGGCCAGCCCGATATCGCACGGGTCCGCTTCCTCCCAGTCGGGGTCGGCATGTTCGGCGGACAACTGCTGACATTGCTTGGCGCGCTGGGCTGGCAGCCGGGCGTCATCGCGGGCGCGTTGTTGACGCTTGCCGGCTGGAGCGCGGGACTGCTCGCCCTCGGTCGGCCCCTGCTGCGCGATACGTCGGGCAACTGGCATGCGCGCTCGTGCTACGCGGCCTTGCTGCTCGGCTTGACCGGATTGCTCGCGTGGGTCGCGTTCCTGCTCGGGCAGTCGCCGTTGTGGGCATTCGCCAGCATCAAGATCGGCAGCTTCGGCCTGCTGCTGCCGGTGTTCGTGACGGTTGCGCACCGGATGTTCCCGTTCTTCGCCGGCAGCGTCGTGGCCGGTTACAAGGCCTGGCGGCCGATGTGGATGCTGGCCTTGTTCTGGGTGCTGGACATCGCGCACGTGGCGCTCGAACTCGTCCATGGCTATCGGTGGCTGTGGCTGGCCGACCTGCCACTGCTCGCGCTCACCGCGACGCTGCTGTGGCGCTGGTGGCCGCGCGGCCGCAAGCCCGGATTGCTGACGGTGCTGTTCGTCGGTCTGGCGTGGTTGCCGACGGCCTTTGCGCTGTATGCGGCGCAGTCGCTGGCTTATGCGGCCACCGGCATGTTCTGGCTCGGACGCGCACCGGCACACGCATTGTTCATCGGATTCTTCGCCAGCGTGCTGATCGCGATGGTGACGCGCGTGACGCAGGGCCATTCCGGCCGCCCATTGAACATGCCGGCGGTCGCGTGGTTCGCCTTCGCCACGGTGCAGCTGGTCGCGGTCGTTCGCGTCATCGCGGAAATCGCGCCGGACCCGATGGCGTGGCAGGCGCTCGCGGCCTGCGGCTGGCTGCTGGCCTTCGCGCCATGGGTGGCCCGCATCGGCCGTATCTATCTGTCGCCACGCGCGGACGGCAAGCCGGGATGAGCGACGCATCCGCGCTGATGGCGTTCTATCCGCAGATCAAGTGGGTGCACGTGGCGGCGATCTCCACCAGTGGCACCCTCTTCGCGTTACGCGGCGCACTGCTGCAGGCAGGCAAGCCACGCTGGGCAATGGCGGCGCCGGTGCGCTATCTCAGCTACACCGTGGATACGGTGCTGCTGACGGCGGCACTGATGCTGCTGACGCTGCTGCCGGGGGCGATGTTCGCCAACGGCTGGCTCACGGTGAAGCTCTCGCTCGTCGTGCTCTACATCGTGCTGGGAGTGTTCGCGCTGAACCGGGCGAAGACACCTCGCGGCCGCTTGCTGGCCTACCTGGCGGCGCTGGCGACGTTCGCCACGATCTATTCGATCGCCCGCAGCCACCAACCCCTGGGCTGGTGGTGGATGCTGTGGCACTGACTCACTGCAGCCAAGCGGCGACCGCGGACGCAGCCACCATCACCACGATGCCCGGCAGCAACCTGAGACCGTAGCGGCGGCCGCCGCTGCCGAAGGCAAACACGAGCTTGGACGCGGAAATGGTGGCGAATGCCGCCAGCACCGCAGGAACCGCCGCTGCCGCATCGACGCGCCCGACCGCGACCAGGCGCGCGGCGCCGAGCGCGGCGGCGTGCACGTCCGCGATCCCGGAGACCGCCAGCGTCGCGTTGAGTGCGGCCGGACCCAGCCACTGCAGCATGAGCGCCGACAACAGCATGACGCTGGCGACGACTGCGACGAATACCAACGCCTGCCTGGGCTGGAAAGGCCGACCGATGGTGACGCTGGCCGCTGCGGGCTGCCGAAGGCCGCGCCAGCCTGCGGCCGCCGAGAACACCACGATGGCAACGCCGGCGGCGAGCAGCGGCACGGCCAGTGCGCGCAGGAGGTCGGGCGCCAGCAGTCCGGTCAACAGGGCGAGTTGCACGACGGTGCTCACGTTGGACAGCAAGGCGGCATTGGCGCAGTCGGTGGCCAGCGCGGGTGTCTGCTTCGCACGCGAACCGAGGCTGGCGATGGTGGCCGTGCTGGACACGAAGCCACCGGAAAAGCCCGCCAGCAGCAGGCCACGGCGCACGCCGAACAGCCGCAGCGCCACGTGGCCAGCGGCGTTGATCGCCATGACGATCACCGCCAGCGTCCACAACTGCCGCAGGTTGAGCACCCGCCAGGGATCGATCGCACGATCTGGCAACAGCGGCAGCACGATCGCGGCAGCGGCAGCGAGCAACAGGGCGTCGTGCAGTTCGTCCTCGCTCAGGACCTGGCCGGCGAATCGATGCAGCCGCGACTTCGCCGCGAGCAGGATCGTGACGGTGACCCCGATGCCGGCGGCCAGCACGACCTGGCGCATCGCCAGCACGCCGAGCAGGAACACCACCAGCATCGCTACTTCGGTGGTCAGTCCGGGATCCTGGCTGCGACTGTGGCGATAGCTCGCCAGCGCGGCCAGCGCGACGAAGGCGCCGCCAACCGCCAAGCCGACCTCGCCCACCAGTGCGCCAATGCTGCCCGCCAATGCGATCAACGCAAAGGTGCGGACGCCCGCGGGCCGTCGCGTCGCGCCCTCGCCCTTGCTGCGCTCGCGTTCGACCCCGACCAGCAGGCCGACGCCAAGCGCCACCAGCAGTCCGGGCAATTCATCCATCGGCAACATGCATCGAGCTTGTGCCATCGACGCGCACCGGCGCAAGCCACCACCCTTGATCCACGTCATGGCTGCCATTGCGCCGCCTGGCTACGTTGGCATCGCGGAATCGGGATGCGCGAAGCACGGATCCACCGCAGGTGGCGCAAGCGCGCGCCAGCGACGCCACTGGAGACAAGACATGACACCTCGCCTTCGATTCGCTGGCAATGACCGTGGGTGACAGCGCACCGCAGGCGACGGCAACCATCGCATCGAATGGGCTCGATGCGGTCGCTGCATCCGGCGGCGATCCCACGGATGCGGCGCGGCGCATGCTCGACGCCTGCTTCCTCGGGCCATACGCCGAGAACGACGGCATGCTCGAGCGGCTGGTCGTTGAATTCCTGCGCGACCATGTCTACTGGCGCCGCAACTTCCATCCGGAGGATCCGCCGGCGATTCCGACCAGCGCGGCGCAACACCCGGAGTACCAGGCCTTCGAAGCACGTCTTCGGCGTGAACTGCACCA
>JBBRHT010000066.1:0-9290 GCA_038222295.1 Lysobacterales bacterium | reverse complement strand
GCCAAGGCCAGCAAGGGGCCCGCAGGCAAGTCCGCGGTGAAGAAGCCGGCTGCGAGCAAGTCGGCGCCGAAAAAAGCCGCCGTGAAAAAGGTCGCGCCGAAGAAAGCAGCGCCAAAGAAGCCCGCGCCGAAGAAGATCGCGGTCAAGGCAGCGCCAGCGAAGGCAGCGGCACGGCCGGTCCCAGCCAGGAAGGTAGCCAACGAAAAGCCGGCGAAGCCGACCAAGTCCGTCTCCGCGACCAAGCCATCCGCCAAGCCGACGCCGGCAGCGAAATCCAGACCGATGTCGGCCAAGGCGCCGGCGGCAACGTCGGTTGGGCGCGAGGCGTCGTCCGCGCCGTCGACGCGCCAGTCCCAGGGCCGCACTGCGGAACCCACGCCCAAGCCCGTCGCCAAGCCGGTTGCCAAACCGGTGGCGAAGGAACTCACGCAACAGGCGGCGGCCGCCAAACGGCCTGCCACCGCGCCCCGGCCGATCGGCAAGGTCGCCGTGGCTGTCGCAGCCAAGCCCAGCGCGCCCGCGCGCAAGGAAAAATTCAAGATGGTGCCGTACAAGAACGACCAATCGACCGGTCGACCAATCCTGCCGCCGGGCTACAAGCCCAGCCCGGATGAGGAATACATGGGTCCGCTGCAGGTGGAGTATTTCCGCCAGCGCCTGCTGTCATGGCGCGCCGACCTGGTCGAGGAATCCAAGCAGACGATCGAGAACCTCAAGGATGAAGTGCGTGATGTCGGCGACGAAGCCGAGCGCGCCACCCGCGAGACCGAGAATTCGCTTGAACTACGCACGCGTGACCGCTACCGCAAGCTGATCGGCAAGATCGACAGCACGCTCAAGCGCGTGGACGCGGGGGAATACGGCTACAGCGTCGACTCGGGCGAGGACATCGGCCTGGAGCGGCTCGAGGCCCGCCTCACCGCCGAGCGCACGATCGACGAGCAGGAGCGCTGGGAACACCTGCAGAAGCAGATCGGCGACTGAGCCAGCGCGACCGCTGACGCGATCGGCATCGAAGAAAGCCCCGCGATTGCGGGGTTTTCTTCGTTCAGGGGCAGCGATGCGGCCTTGCCATGCCGAGTTCAGCCTGCAGGCGCACCGTGCAGCTGCTTCAGGTCCAGCCGACGCAGCTTCGGTGCGACCTTGGCGGTGATGCCCACCACGCCCAGCGTCATGCAGCCGCCGAATATCACCGACGGCACCAGCCCGAGCAGCTTGGCGGCAAGACCGGACTCGAATGCGCCCAGTTCGTTCGACGAACCGATGAAGATTCCATTGATGGCCGACACGCGCCCGCGCATCGCATCGGGCGTCGCGAGTTGCAGGATGGTCGAGCGGATGACGACCGAGACGCCATCGCACAGTCCCGACGCGAACAGCAGCGCAGCCGACAGCCACAGGTCGCGCGAGAGGGCGAAACCGATGATGCACAGTCCGAAGCCGGCGACTGCGGCCAGCAACAATCGCCCGGCACCATGTTCCGGGGGGCGTCGCGCCAGCCAGGCCCCCACCAGCACCGCGCCCACCGCGGGCGCCGCGCGCAGGATCCCGAGCGCCTCCGGGCCAGCGTGGAGGATGTCCTTGATGAATGCCGGCAGCAATGCCACCGCGCCACCGAACAGCACCGAGAACATGTCCAGCGCCAGCGCGGCGAGCAGCACCTGATGGCCGAACACGAAGCGCAGGCCTTCGTGGATGCTGGCGAACACCGGCGTGCGCGTGGTCGTGGACGCCGGTTCACCGACGCGCAACAGCGCCAGCGCGACCAGTGCCGCCAGCGCCAGTCCCACCGCCGTCGCGTACGCCAGGGTCTTGCCCGACCAGCCGACGAGGATGCCGCCGAGCGCGGGACCGATCACCAGTCCCAGCTGGAACACCACGCTGCCGACGCCGGCACCGCGCGCGAAGTCACGACGTTGCAGGACCCGTCCGAACAGCGCGTTGTAGATCGGGGTCAGGAACGCACGCACCATGCCGGTCAGCGCGATGGCGCCATAGATGAGCCAGGTGCCGTGCGGTGGGAGCCAACCGGCAGCGATCGCCATCAGGATCGACGCCGTTGCCGCCAAGCCGGCACAGGCCGCCATGCCGAGCTTGCGTCGCGGCAGGTGGTCCACCAGGTAGCCGGCGAATGGCGCGACGCAGAAGTAGGGGATGACTTCTGCCAGGCCGACCAGGCCAAGTGCGAGCGGATCGTGCGTCAGTTCGTAGACGTGCCAGCCGACGGTTACCGCGACGATCTGGTACGACAGGATGGCAAGGATGCGGTAGGCCAGCAGGACCATGAACGCCTTGCTGTGCAAGGGCGCCGCCGGCCTGGCGTCCTCGCTCATCCGGCCTGTTTCGCGGCATCGCGGATGAACGCCAGCAGCGCATCGAGGCCGCCGCTTCGCGTTGGCGACAGGTGCTGCGCCAGCCCGATCTCGCTGATGTAATCCGCATTGGTGGCGATGATCTCCGCGACCGGGCGCCCGGAATACACACGCAACGCCAGGAACACCAATCCGGACACGATGGTCGAGTCACTCACTGCCGCAAAGTCGAGTTTTGCCGTATCGCCAGAGGCGACGATCCAGATCATCGACTGGCAGCCGTGGAGGCGGTGTTCCTCGGTCTTCAACGCATCCGGGAACGGCGGCAATTTGCGGCCCAGGTCGATCAGGTACTGATAGCGCTCGGACCAGTCGCCGAAAAACGCGAATTCCTCGACGATCGCCCGCTGCGCGTCCGCGGCCGTTGGCTCCATCGGAAACAACTGCGCGGCTTCGCTCATGCGCGCTTCCATCGCACGCCCTGCGGCGTGTCCTCCAGGAGCACCCCTTCGCTGGCCAGTTGGTCGCGGATGGCGTCGGACCGGGCGAAGTCGCGGCTCTTCTTCGCCGCGGCACGCTCCTCGATCAATGCCTGGATGCGCGCGTCGTCATCCACCGATGCGCCGCGCCCGAACCACGCCGAGGGTTCCTGCTGCAGCAGGCCCACGGCGAGGCCGGCGCCGAGCAATGCCGATTTCAGGCGTTGCCGCTCCGCGGGTGTTTCCGCCTTGCGCGCGTCGCCTGCAATCGCGGCGATCTCGGCTAACACCTGCGGTGTGTTGAGATCGTCGTCCAGCGCAGCGTCGATCGCCGCCGGGATACCTGGCGTGGCTGCGACCGGGCCCAGGTCGCGCAAGGTTCCGTAGAGTCGGTCCAGCGTGCGGACCGATCGCTCGATCAGTTCGTCCGACCACTCCAGCGGTTGACGGTACTGCGCGGACAGCAGTGCGTAGCGCAGTGCCTCGGGTGGATGCGCGCGCACCAGGTCATGCACCTTCTCGATGTTGCCGACGGACTTGGACATCTTCGCACCGCCGAAATTGAGCATGCCGTTGTGCAGCCAGTACCGCGCGAAAGGCTTGCCGCCATGCGCGCACTCGCTCTGCGCGATCTCGTTTTCGTGATGCGGGAATTGCAGGTCCACGCCACCGGCATGGATATCGATGGTATCGCCCAGGTGCGCGGCGGCCATCGCGGAGCACTCGATATGCCAGCCGGGACGACCGCGACCCCAGGGCGAATCCCAACCGGGGAGGTCGTCGGTCGATGGCTTCCACAGGACGAAGTCGCCCGGGTCGCGCTTGTACGGCGCGACTTCAACGCGCGCGCCGGCCAGCATGTCGTCCGGGTCGCGGCGCGACAGCTTGCCGTAATCCGGGAAGCTCGAAACCGCGAACAGCACGTGGCCGTCGGCGGCGTATGCGTGTCCCGATGCGACAAGGTCCTGGATCATCGCGATGATCTGCGGGATGTGCCGGGTCGCTTCGGGCTCCAGGTCCGGCGGCGCGGCGCCCAGTGCGGACATGTCCTCGCGATACGCGGCTGCGTAGCGATCGGTGATGGTCGTGATCGGCGCGCCGATGTCGCGCGCGGCCGCGTTGATCTTGTCGTCGACGTCGGTGATGTTGCGGGCGTAGCGCATGGACCCGAGGCGACGGCGCAGCAACTCGGCGAGCACGCCGAACACCACCGGGCCGCGTGCATTGCCGATGTGCACGTAGTTGTAGACGGTGGGGCCGCACAGGTACATCGTCGGACAGGCAGGGTCCAGCGGCACGAACGGCTCGAGTCGGCGCGTCAGGCTGTTGTACAGTTGCAGGCTCATCGCGGATGGTTCAGGAGGAGGGGTACCAGCGGCGCAATTCTAACGTTGCCAGCGCCCACGACAGCGGAGATTCAGGCCTCCAGCGTCTCCAGCGCATACACTTCCGTGGCTGATGAGACTTCTTCGACTGCCCATTGTCCTTGCGTTGCTGCCACCGCTGGTGTTGTTCGGCGGCGCCTTGCGTGCGCAGGAAACCGTGATCCAGGTCGAAAACGTCCGCATGGACTACGCACAGGTCCTGCAGGTGGCGCCGGTCTACCAGACCCTGACGGCAACCCAGATCGAGCAGCAGTGCGATGGCGTGCCAGTGCCCAGCCCGCCGCCGCCGAAGGGGCTGTCGCGCATCGTCGGCAAGATCAAGGCACTGGGATCCAAGTCCGCCGATGCGGCTGCGGCGCCCAACCAGGACTGCCGGATGGTGCCGGTCCAGCGCCAGTTCCGCCGGCCGATCGCGTTCGACGTCGACTACATCTACAAGGGAATGAAGTACCGTTCGCGGTTGCCCAACGATCCGGGCAACCGACTGCGCGTGCGCGTTTCCGTCACGCCGTATGTCGCTACGGACAAGCGCTGACCTTGCATCCGCCGGGTCGCGATGCGACCATGCGCGTCCGATGCGCCAAGCCCTCGCCACCGCAGTGCTCCTGACCTCCGCCCGCATGGCGGCAGGCATGACCTCGCGCGCGCGCCGACAGGAAGCCCACATCCGCGCCGGGTAGCGTCCACCGTCATTGCCGACGAGACGAATCAAGCCCAGCCGCCGCTGGGCTTTTTTATTGCCTCGATTCCACGCGTCGCCCGCTCGATCCTTTCATACGCCCGCCACCAGGCCACTGCCATGAAGCACTTCCTCAACACCCAGGATTGGACCCGCAGCGACCTCGACGCGCTGCTGGCGCATGCGTCGCGTTTCAAGCGCAGCCGAATTGGCGACGAGCTGAAGGGAAAGGCGGTGGCGCTGGTGTTCTTCAATCCGTCGTTGCGGACGCGGACCAGCTTCGAGCTGGGCGCATTCCAGCTCGGTGGCCACGCGGTGGTGCTACAGCCCGGCAAGGACGCCTGGCCGATCGAATTCGGCATCGGCGCACGCATGGATGGCGATGCGGAGGAGCACATCATCGAGGTGGCGAAGGTGCTGTCGCGCTACGTCGACCTGATCGGCGTGCGTGCATTCCCGAAGTTCGTCGACTGGTCGGTCGATCGCCAGGACCAGGTGCTGCGCAGCTTTGCCGCGCATGCGACGGTTCCGGTGATCAACATGGAAACCATCACCCATCCGTGCCAGGAACTCGCCCATGTGATGGCGTTGCAGGAGCACTTCGGTACCACCGACCTGCGCGGGAGGAAATATGTCCTGACGTGGACGTACCACCCGAAGGGGCTCAACACGGCGGTCGCCAATTCGGCGCTGACGATCGCCACGCGCATGGGCATGGATGTCACGCTGTTGTGCCCGACGCCGGACTTCGTGCTCGACCAGCGCTACATGGACTGGGCCGCGCACAACGTCGCCGAGAGCGGTGGTTCGCTGCAGGTCAGCCATGACATCGCGGCAGCCTATGCCGGTGCCGACGTGGTCTATGCCAAGAGCTGGGGCGCGCTGCCGTATTTCGGCCAGTGGGAATCGGAAAAGCCCATCCGCGACCGATACCGGCACTTCATCGTCGACGAGGCCAAGATGGCGCTCACCAACGACGGCGTGTTCTCGCATTGCCTGCCGCTGCGACGCAACGTCAAGGCCACGGACGCGGTCATGGATTCGCCACGCTGCATTGCCATCGACGAGGCGGAAAATCGCCTGCACGTGCAGAAAGCCGTGATGTCCGCGCTGATCGCCCAATAACCCCATTCCGGCCATGCAGATGAAAAACCCAGACATCGTCCTCGCGTTTTCCGGTGGCCTCGACACCAGCTTCTGCGTGCCGTGGTTGCAGGAGCGCGGCTGGAACGTCCACACCGTGTTCGCTGATACCGGTGGCGTGGACGCCGCCGAGCGCGCGGCCATCGAGCGCCGCGCCGCACAGCTCGGCGTCGCCAGCCACTTGACCGTCGATGGCGGGCCTGAGTTGTGGGCGGGTTTCGTCAAGCCATTCGTCTGGGCAGGGCAGTCGTACCAGGGCCAATATCCGCTGCTGGTCTCCGACCGTTACCTGATCGTCGATGCGGCGCTCGCGCGTGCGCGTGACCTGGGCACGCGTGCCATCGCACACGGCTGCACCGGCATGGGCAACGACCAGGTGCGCTTCGATCTCGCGGTGAAGGCATCGGGCGACTTCAAGATCGTGGCGCCCATCCGCGAGATCCAGAAGGAGCACACGCAGACCCGCGCCTACGAGCAGCAGTATCTCGAGTCGCGTGGGTTTGCGGTCGATGCCCGGCAGAAGACCTACACCGTCAACGAAAACCTGCTTGGCCTGACCATGTCCGGGGGCGAGATCGACCGCTGGCAGGCGCCCGGCGAAGGCGCGCGCGGCTGGTGTTCCGCTCGCGAGGACTGGCCCGCGCAACCGCTTCAGGTGAGCCTGCGTTTCGTCGAGGGCGAAGCGGTGGCGATCGACGGTGAGACCTTGCCTGGAGAGCAGATCCTCGCGCGGCTCAATGCAATCTTCGCCCCTTATGGCGTGGGCCGCGGCCTGTACACCGGCGACACCACCATCGGCCTCAAGGGCCGCATCCTGTTCGAGGCGCCCGGCCTGACCGCGTTGCTGGTCGCGCACCAGGCTCTTGAGGAGGCCGTGCTGAGCAAGCAGCAGAACCGCTTC
This sequence comes from Lysobacterales bacterium, assembly GCA_038222295.1. Classification (GTDB taxonomy): domain Bacteria; phylum Pseudomonadota; class Gammaproteobacteria; order Xanthomonadales; family Xanthomonadaceae; genus Cognatiluteimonas. The sequence continues at coordinate 2,391 of JBBRHT010000066.1, read as the reverse complement.
AAGCCGGAGGTCGCGCGCAAGTGGGTGGAGCTGGTGTACGAGGGTTTCTTCCACGATCCGCTGAAGACCGACCTGGAACGCTTCCTCGCATCGAGCCAGCGCATGGTCAATGGCGACGTCGTGCTGGAAACGCGCGGTGGCCGCGTCGATGCGGTCGCGGTGCGCTCGCCGCACATCCTCGATGCCAAGAGCGCCACCTACGCGCAGTCCGCCGACTGGGGTGTCGAGGAAGCCGAAGGGTTCATCCGCCTGTTCGGCATGAGCAGCACGGTCTGGGCGCAGGTCAACACGCCCGATGGAGGCTGACGTGCTCGAAGACGTCCTTCGTCATCTGGAGGCGATGGTGTCGTTCGACACCCGAAATCCGCCGCGGCTGATCGGCACCGGCGGCATCTTCGATTACATCCGCGCGCAATTGCCCGGCTTTCACGTGGAGTGCATCGACCACGGCGCTGGCGCCGTGTCGCTGATTGCGCGACGCGGGTCGCCGACGCGCATCTTCAACGTGCACCTGGACACGGTTCCCGCATCGCGTGCATGGCAGGCCGAGCCGCTGGTGCTGCGGGTCACGGACGATCGCGCGATCGGCCTGGGCGCATGCGATACCAAGGGTGCTGCCGCTGGCCTGCTCGCCGCCGCGGCGCGCACCAGCGGCGATGCGGCATTCCTGTTCAGCAGCGACGAGGAAGCCAACGACGCGCGCTGCATCGCCGCGTTCCTCGCCAGCGACCATGGCTTCACCGAGGCTGTCGTCGCCGAGCCCACGGGCTGCGAGGCGGTACTGGCTCACCGGGGCATCAGTTCGGTGCTGCTGGAGTTCCGCGGTGAAGCCGGGCACGCTTCGGGTGCGCAGGCCGCCGATGCCAGCGCCGTGCACCAGGCGATGCGCTGGGGCGTGCGTGCGCTGGACTTCGCGCAGTCGCAATCGCACCAGCGCTTCGGCGGCCTGACCGGACTGCGCTTCAATATCGGACGGGTCGAAGGCGGCATCAAGGCCAACATGATCGCCCCGAGCGCAGAGGTCCGCTTCGGATTCCGGCCGCTGCCGTCGCAGGACATGCAGGCCCTGCACGAAGATTTCCGCGGCTTCGCCGGAGCCCAGGCGCTGGAACGGTATGTCGAAACCTTCCGCGGGCCTCCGCTGCCCGCCGGCGACGTCGCCATCGCCGAAGAACGGCGGCTGATGGCACGCGATCTTGCCGACGGACTCCAGTTGCCGGTTGGCAACGCCGTCGACTTCTGGACCGAAGCCTCGCTGTTCTCGCAGGCCGGCATGACCGCGCTGGTTTTCGGGCCCGGCTCGATCGACCAGGCCCACACTGCCGAAGAATGGGTTTCGCTGGACCAGCTGTCGTGCGCAGCCGGTCATTACCTGCGGTTGTTGTCATGAACCTGCCGACGCCACCGATTGGCCGTGCCGGGGCGATGGCAGTTCCCGTGCAGAAGGACCTTCGGCCGACGATCGTCCGCCTGCTGTCGAACATGGCCAACGCAAGGGAGATCCAGCAATACCTCAAGCGCTTCTCGCAGATCGATGCCGCGCGCTTTGCCGTGGTCAAGGTCGGCGGCGCGGTGTTGCGCGATCAGCTCGACGCACTCGTCTCGTCGCTGTCCTTCCTGCAACAGGTGGGGCTGACGCCGATCGTCGTGCACGGTGCAGGCCCGCAACTAGACGCCGACATGCAGGCCGCGGGCATCGAGAAGATCATGGTCGACAACCTGCGCCATACCGACCCGGCGGTGCTGTCGGTCGTGCGCAGGGTCATGCGCCGGGAGAACCTGCGACTGGTCGAGGCATTGCAGGCCGACGGCGTGCGCGCGACGTCGATCCAGTCAGGCGTATTCGAATGCACCCTGCTCGACGGCGAGCGCTACGGCCTGGTTGGTGCGGTGGCCAGGGTCGACGCCGAGGGCATCCATGCCGCGATCAAGGTCGGCTCGATCCCGGTGATCGCGTCGCTGGGCGAAACGACCGACGGGCAGATCGTCAACGTCAACGCCGATTGGGCGGCCAACGAGCTGGTCAAGACCCTGCAGCCTTACAAGATCGTGTTCCTGACCGGAACCGGCGGCCTGCTCGACGGCAACGGCGCGGTGATCGACTCGATCAACCTGAGCACCGAGTACGAGGAACTGCTCGCCCAGCCGTGGCTGCATTCGGGCATGCGGGTCAAGATCGAGCAGGTCCGCGACCTGCTGATGGCATTGCCTCCGTCCTCCTCCGTGTCGATCACGCGGCCCGACGAACTGGCCAAGGAACTGTTCACCCATCGCGGCTCGGGCACGCTCGTGCGGCGTGGCGAGCGGATCCTGTGCGCGACCAGCTGGGACGAAGTGGATATTGGACGCCTGCGCACGCTGATCGAGTCCGCTTTTGGCCGCAAGCTCAAG
>JBBRHT010000065.1:0-9396 GCA_038222295.1 Lysobacterales bacterium | reverse complement strand
ACGGGACCCCTTGAGCTCTGCGTCACGACGCCGCAACGCAATAATCGGCTGGTTGGGGCCAATTCGTCGGGCCCTGATCAGGGCCCCTTACCGTGTCACCAAATACCCGTGCGGCGGGATATGCTCCGGCTCGTGATGGACATCATCGACCCTGCCGAGCAGCCGCAGCCCATGCTGCGGATCCGCCAGCTCTACGCGGCGCTGAGCCAGATCAACCAGGCCATTGTCCGCGTCACCACCCGGGAACAACTGTTCGCGGAAATCTGCGAAGCGCTGGTGACTTGCGGCAAGTTCAAGATGGCGTGGATCGGCTGGAACGATCCTGCTGCATGCACCGTGAGCGTCGCCAGCCAATACGGTGATGTCGACGGTTACCTCGCCGGAATCTCCGTTCGCAGCGACGACACCCCGGAGGGCCGGGGGCCGGTCGGCACCGCCATTCGCCAAGGCGCGCTCTGCGTCGTCAACGACTTCCTCCAATCGGCTGTCACCAGGCCTTGGCACGACGCCGCGGCGCGCTGCGGCTTCCGGTCCATTGGCGTGTTCCCGATCAGCATGGGTGGACGTGTCTGCGGCGCCCTCGCCGGATACGCCGCCGAGGTCGACTTCTTCGGTCCGCAGGAAATCGAACTGCTGGTCAAGGCAGCCTCCGATATCTCGTTTGCGCTGGACCACCTCGAAGGCGAATCCAGGCGCAGGCAGGCCGAAGATGCATTGCGCAAGGTGTCCAGGGCCGTCGAGCAGAGCCCGGTCGCCATTTCGATCGCCGATTGGCAGGGGCACATCGAATACGTCAATCCCAAGTTCACGGACATCACCGGCTACACCGCCGACGAGGCGACAGGCGAGCACCTGCGCCTGCTCCTTGCGCGGGACATGACGCCGGCGGAACACCAGCAGCTCTGGGACACCATCACCGCCGGCAAGGTGTGGGAACGTGAATCGAGGGCCACGAAGAAAACCGGCGTTGCTTACTGGAAGCACTCGACGATCTCACCCGTGCGCGACGCAGGGGGGCGGATCAACAGCTTCGTCATCATCGAGGAGGACGTGACCGAACGCCGGCGCATGGACCTGGCGCTGGAAGAACGGGAAAAGACGCTCCGTGCGTTTTACGACGGCGCGCCGCTGATGATGGGTGTCGCCGAACTGACCCCTGGTGGCGACATCCTCGCCATCTCCGTCAACGAGGCAACGGCCCGACGCTATCGCCGCACCGCGGCCGAGGTTGCCAACCTCAGCGCGCGCAATGCCGGGATGAAGGAAGCGGAACACGCAACCTGGCTGTCGAAGTTCCGGGAGGCCGAAGCAACGGGTCTTCCGCTGCACTTCGAACTGACCGGCGAATGGCTTGGCAGGCACACCTGCCTTGCGATCGTCGTGTCCCTGATCGGCCGAACCGCGGAGGGGAATCCGAGGTTGTGCTTCATCTGCCATGACGTCAGCGACCGGGTCCAGGCCGAGGAAACCATCCGCCGACAGAGCGAACTGCACCAACTGGTGCAGCGTGCCACCCAGGATGCAATCTGGGACTGGGATCTCATCAACGACACGCTGCGGTGGAACGACTCCATCCAGAACCAGTTCGGCTACCCCGTCGATGAGGTCCCGTCCCAACTGGACTGGTGGCAGAACAACGTCCATCCCGACGACGTGGCCAGGGTGATGGCCGGCCTCAAGCAGGTCGTCGGCAGCCGGGGCAAGTTCTGGTCGGACGAATACCGCTTTCGCAAGGGCGACGGCAGCTTCGCCTACATGCTCGACCGCGGCTATGTCGTCCACGATGCGCAGGGCAAGCCGATCCGGATGATCGGGGCCATGGTCGACATGACCGAACGCAGGATGGGCGAACAGACCCAGGCCGCGTTGCATCATATTTCAGAGGCCGCACAGACGGCCTCCACGCTGCCGGAAATGTTCCGCAGCATCCACGCGATCATCGGCGGGCTGCTGCCGGCGGAGAATTTCTTCGTCGCCCTTTACGACGAGCGCAAGGACGAGCTCACGTTTCCCTATTACATCGACGAGCACGACGTTGCCCCCGAGCCGCAGAAACTCGACGACGGCACCCTGTCCGGACGCGTGATCCAGTCGGGCGAAGCGTTGCTGTTCACGCCGGAGGCCGCGATGGCCGGGGCGCACGCCGAACTGGCCATCGTCGGCACGGACTCCATGGACTGGCTCGGCGTCCCGCTCAAGTCGCAGTCGCATACGATCGGCGCACTGGTCGTGCAGAGCTACTCGGGGAAGGTGCGCTACACCCAAAAGGACAAGGCGCTGCTTGAATTCGTCTCCGGCCAGGTTGCCTCGGCGATCGTGCGCAAGCAGTCCGAGGAAGCACTGCGCGCATCGGAAGAACGATTCCGCCTGCTGTTCGAACAGAACCTTGCCGGCGTATTCCGCACGCTGCCCGATGGCCGGATCATCGACTGCAACGATGCCTTCGCCCGCATGCTGGGTTACGAATCCAGGACCGGGATCCTCGGCGCGAACAGCAGGTCGTTCTACTTCGAGCAGGAGGATCGCGACAGGTACCTGTCCCAACTTCGCGCGCGCGGCGCGCTCGACAACTTCGTTGCCCGCTTGCGCCGAAAGGACGGGCGTGAACTGTGGGGCATGGAGACGGTCAACCTGATCCTCAACGAGCAGGGCGAGCCCGAGGTCATCCAGGGGACGCTCGTCGATTTCACCGATCGCAAGCACGCCGAGGAAGCGCTCCACCTGAGCGAGTCCCGGCTCGAAGAGGCGCAACGGCTCGCCCACCTGGGCAGCTGGAACTGGGATCTCGCCAGTCTCTCGCTGAGCTGGTCGGACGAACTCTGCCGCATCTTCGGCGTGGACCCGGCGTCACACGTGCCCAGCCACGAGGATTTCCTGGGACGCATCCATCCCGACGACCGCGCTGTCGTGGAGGCGCGCGTCGCGCAGGCCCTCGAGGACCTGAATCCCCGCAGCTACGAGGCCAGGATCATCAGGCCAGACGGCGATGTCCGCATCATCCACGACCAGAGCGAAGTACTCGTCGACCACTCGGGGCGCGCCAGGGGCATGACCGGGGCCACCCTGGACATCACCGCCCGCAAGAGGGAGGAATCACTGGAGCGCAACCGCAGCCTGATCCTGGAGCAGGTTGCGCAGAACCAGCCATTGCCGGGAATCCTGTCGCACATCGTCTCCATGCTCGAGATGCAGATGCCGCGAGCACGCTGCTCCATCCTGCTGCTGAAGGATGGTCGCCTGACGGCTGGCGCGTCGCCGCACCTGCCGCGGGAGTATTCCGACGCACTGGAGGGGCTGCCCATCGGCCCCTCGGTGGGCGCGTGCGGAACGGCTTGCTTCCGGCGCGAAACCGTCATCACCCCGGACATCGCCACCGACCCTTTGTGGGATGGCTATCGAGATCTGGCGCTGCCACACGGGTTGCGCGCTTGCTGGTCCATGCCGATCCCCTCCAACCAGGACGGCGTGCTGGGGTCGCTGGCGATCTACCACGACCAGCCAAGCCAGCCGAGCGAGCGCGACCTCGGTTTCATGGAGATGGCCGCGCGACTGGCGGCGGTGGCGATCGAGCATCGGCAACTGACCGACCAACTGTCGCACCAGGCCCAGCACGATGCCCTGACCGGCCTGCCCAATCGTTCGCTGTTCCAGGATCGCCTGGCCCAGGCCGTCGTCCAGGCCGGACGGGAACACCAGCAAGTGGCGGTCCTCTACATGGACCTGGACCGCTTCAAGCACATCAACGACACACTCGGCCATTCGTCCGGCGATGCCCTGCTCTGCCAGGTTGCCGCCCGGCTGCAGGGCTGTGTCCGCAAGACCGACACGCTGGCCCGGCTGGGGGGCGATGAATTCACGGTGGTGCTGGCCGGCCTGAGGGATGCGCAGGACGCGACGCACCTGGCAGAGAAACTCATCCAGACCATGCGCGATCCCTTCCACGTGGAAGGTCGGGAATTGTTCACCAGCATCTCGCTGGGGATCAGCATGTATCCCGACGATGGACTGGACGGTGAGACCTTGATGGTCAACGCCGATGTCGCGATGTATCTCGCCAAGGACATGGGTCGGGACAATTTCCAGTGGTTCTCATCGGAAATGAACGCACGCGCCCGCGATCGCATGGCCCTGGAAGGCCAGTTGCGCCATGCCCTGGCGCTGGGCCAGCTGAGCCTGTGCTATCAACCCCAGTGCGGTGCCATGGGCGAGATCCGCGGATTCGAAGCACTCATGCGCTGGCGCCATCCGGAACTCGGCATGGTGTCCCCGGCGCGCTTCATCCCGCTGGCCGAAGATTGTGGACTGATCGTCCAGATGGGCGAGTGGGCGCTGCGGGAAGCCTGTGCCCAGGCGGCTGCGTGGCGCCGTGCCGGACATTCGGAATTGCGGATCGCAGTCAATGTGTCGGCGGCGCAGTTCAGGCGTCCGGACTGGGTGGATACCGTGCGCCGCGCACTGCGCGACACGCGCCTGGAGCCCGATGCACTGGAACTGGAGATCACCGAAAGCCTGCTGTTGCAGAACGTCACCGAAACATCGGCGAACCTGTTCGAGCTGCGCAAGCTCGGGGTCGGCATTGCCATCGATGATTTCGGCACGGGCTATTCATCACTGAGCTACCTGCACAAGCTGCCGGTGACCACGCTGAAGATCGATCAGTCCTTCGTGCGCGAGATCCGCGGCGAATCCATCCCCGGCCAGGAAGAGGCTCCCATCATCCGCACCATCATCGCGCTGGCACGCAACTTCAAGATGAACGTGGTCGCGGAAGGCGTGGAAACCGAAGCCCAACGCGAACTGTTGCTGCGGCTGGGCTGCGAAAGCCTGCAGGGGTACCTGCTGCACCATCCCTTGAGCGTGCAGGACGCCAACGCCCTGCTCGACGCTGCCGCCAGGGAGTCATTCACGGCGGCCGGCAGCCTCGACCGGCGCCGGGGCACCACCCAGAACTGAGCTTGCGTTCGGCTGCGGCTAGGCGAGCCGGTCCAGGACGTCCACCAGTTCCGCCGGCAAGGGCGCATTGAGCAGGTAGGGTGCCTTGCCGCCATCCAGCGCGAACTCCAGCGTCGATGCGTGCAGGAACATCCGTTTCAAGCCCGCGTGCTCGCGAAGGCGCTTGTTGGCGGCTTCGTCCCCGTACTTGTCGTCGCCTGCGATGGGATGGTCGATGTGCCGGGCATGCACGCGGATCTGGTGCGTGCGCCCGGTCTCGATGCGCACCTCGCAGTACGATTGTCCGCCGCGGCGTTCGAGCACCTTGAAGTGGCTCATCGCGGCCTTGCCGCCCTGGTGGACCTGGACATGGCGCTCCCCGCCCTGCCGCAGGCCGACATGCAGCGGGGCGTCCACCGACATCACGCCGTCGGGCATGCGCCCGGTCAGCAACGCCAGGTAACGCTTGCGGATGCCGCCAGCACGGCCGCCGTCCTCGCGCATGAGGGCCTGCAGCTCGGTCAAGGCCGAGCGCTTGCGCGCCACCAGCAGCAAGCCCGAGGTGTCGCGATCGAGCCGATGGACCAGCTCGAGCGATTCGCGCGGCCGCAGGGCGCGCAGGGTCTCGATGGCGCCAAAGGAGATTCCGCTGCCACCGTGGCTGGCCACGCCGGCAGGTTTGTTGATCGCCAGCAGGCGCGCATCCTCGAACACGATGCTCGCCTCCATCGCCTCGAGCAGCCCCTTTGCAGGCGTCCCCTTGTCGGCGGGCTCCTCCAGCCGGACAGGCGGGATGCGGACCATGTCGCCCGCCTCGAGCTTGCGCTCAGCCTTGACCCGACCGCCATTGACCCGGACCTGTCCGGACCGCAGCAGCTTATAGATCAGGCTCCGTGGCGCGCCCTTGAGGTAGCCCAGCAGGAAATTGTCGATCCGCTGGCCGTCCCTGTCCTCGGCGATGCGGACGGTGCGTGAGTCCTTGCGCTCGCCCTGGAGCGGCATCGAGTCATCTGGGGCGTCTGGAGCGTCTGAATGGGTCATTCGGGGCCTGATCTGATACACTCGGCGGGCGAGGTAAGGGTTTGATTTCGCAGGGAGTTGCCTCCTGGTGTTTCGACATCGGAAGCAATCCGGCCAGAAGCCGGGCTCCCCAGCGATATCCGACAGTGCGCGACCACCGCCCCCGGGGCGGCCATGTTAGCGGCTGTTCGGCAATCCCGGCGATCGCCCGGTGTGTCAGACATCGGCGCTGAACATGACCCGCGCGCTGCGCCCTGCTCCGAAGCAAATGCATCGAGCGAGCGCGACGCCGGCCCGGCAACACTGAAACGAGACAAGCGCTCCCGCGGCCCGCCGTGGTGTCGAAGCGCTGGAACACTTGAAGCAGCACCGGCGCACGCAGCGTGGCATGCCACCTGCGAAGGATTTACCAGCCGTGCGGCTTGCGGTATCCAGAGGCGAACGCCCCCGGCGTCGTCGCGAGCGAAAGCGCGTGAGGACGCAACATGAAACGCATGCTGATCAATGCGACGCAGGCAGAAGAACTGCGCGTCGCGATCGTGGATGGACAGACGCTGTACGACATCGACATCGAGCAACCGTCGAAAGAGCAGAAAAAATCCAACATCTACAAGGGCCGCATCACCCGGCTCGAGCCATCGCTCGAAGCCGCCTTCGTCGAATACGGCGGTGAGCGCCACGGCTTCCTGCCGCTGAAGGAAATCTCCCGGGATTATTTCCAGGCCGGCGTCGACCCCAACAAGGCGACGATCCGCGAACTGCTGCGCGAGGGCCAGGAAGTCGTCGTGCAGGTCGACAAGGACGAGCGCGGCAACAAGGGCGCCGCACTGACGACGTTCATCTCGCTTGCCGGCCGCTACATGGTGCTGATGCCCAACTCGCCGACCGCCGGCGGCGTCTCGCGCCGGATCGAAGGCGACGACCGCGCAGCCTTGAAGGAAGCCATGGACCGCCTGGCCATCCCCGACGACATGGGGGTGATCATCCGTACCGCCGGTGTCGGCCGCGATGCCGAAGAACTGCAGTGGGACCTGGACTACCTGCTCAGCGTCTGGAAGGCGATCGCCGACGCCGCACTGACCAAGCCGGCACCCTTCCTGATCTACCAGGAATCGCGCCTGATCATCCGTGCCCTGCGCGACTACATGCGCGCCGATGTCGGCGAGATCCTCGTCGATACGCCGGAGATGTATGCCGAGGCGCAGGAGTTCGTGCAGCAGGTGATGCCGCACAACATGCGCAAGCTCAAGCACTACACCGACGACACGCCGCTCTTCAACCGCTTCCAGATCGAATCGCAGATCGAGAACGCGTACGAGCGCAACGTCCGCCTGCCCTCCGGCGGCGCGCTCGTCATCGACCAGACCGAAGCGCTGACCGCGATCGACGTCAACTCCGCCCGAGCGACCAAGGGCGGCGACATCGAGGAAACCGCCTTCAACACGAACCTTGAAGCGGCCGAGGAAGTCGCCCGCCAGATGCGCCTGCGCGACCTCGGCGGCCTGGTGGTGATCGACTTCATCGACATGTCCTCCACCAAGCACCAGCGCGACGTGGAGAACAAGCTGCAGAACGCGCTGCGCTTCGACCGCGCCCGCGTGCAGCTTGGCCGCATCTCGAAGTTCGGCCTGCTGGAGATGTCGCGCCAGCGCCTGCGCCCGTCACTGGGTGAATCGAGCCAGCTGATCTGCCCCCGCTGCGAAGGCCACGGCCGCATGCGCAGCATCGAGTCCTTGTCGCTGTCCATCCTGCGCGTGGCTGAAGAGCACGCCATGAAGGAAAACACCGGCCAGGTGCTGGTGCAGGTGCCGGTGGAGATCGCCAATTACCTGCTCAACGAAAAGCGCCGGGCCCTGGGCGAAATCGAACAGCGCCACGAAGCGCCGATCGTGATCGTGGCCGATGACCAGCTCGAGACGCCGCATTACGAAGTCACCCGTCTGCGCGAGAACGAGCTGGGCGAAGAAGCCGCGCGGCCCAGCTACCAGCGCGGCACGCCGCGCAAACTGGCGACGATCGCGCTGACGCGCGCGAACCTTAACGTCCCGGTGGCCGCAGCGGTCACGCAGGTGCGGCCGGCGCAACCGGCCCCCGTCCGCGAACCACGCGAAGAGCAAGCTCCCGCGCCGGTCATCCAGGCGACGCCGGCCACGCCCGCACCGACGCATTCCGTCGGCATGGTCGAACGTATCCTCCGATTCTTCCGCGGTACGCAGCCAGCGCCATCGCCGACCCCCACGCCTGCGCGGACAGCGGACGGTCGTGGCGGGCGCAACGATCGCAACGCACAACGCCGCGACGCACGCGGCAAGCCTGGCCGCGATGGCCAGCGACGCGACGAATCGCGCCGTGACGAGCCGCGCGGCAATCGTGCGCCCGCCAATGCCGCGAACAGGCCGCAGGAAGCCAAGGCAACCGAGGCGCGTCCCGCTGACGGCAAGCAAGGCGATCGCAGCCGTGGCGAACCACAACCCAAGCAGCAGCGGCAGCCGCAGAAATCCGGTGAGCCAAGGCAGCAGCAGCCCAAGGCGCAGGACGAGAATCGCCAGCCGCGGGCGCCACGTCCACCACGCGAACCACGGGAGTCGCGCGAGCTGGTGACGGCCGAGCCGACGGTTGCACCGTTCCTGGTCGATGGCGTCGAGCCAGCGAGCGTCACGTCATCCGAAGGCGCGCTGGCAGTCAGCGACATCCACACCAGTGATGCGGCTACGCAAGGCGCGCCTTCCCCGGGCTCCGACGCGGAACAGGAGACCGCTGGCGAAGGCGGACGTCGTCGCCGCGGTCGTCGTGGCGGTCGCCGCCGCCGTCGCGGGGCCGAAGGTGCCGCTGCCGGCGAGACCACGGGAATGGAACATGACGAGATCGGTAACGACGTCGCCGCTGCCCATCGTTCGCAACCCGAGTTCGACTTCGACGATGACGACAGCACCGCGTTACCGCAGTCGGCCATGTCCGAAGCGGTCGCAGCGCCCGTCGTGATCGGCGAATTCGTCGAGACGCAGTCCGGCAACGCGAGTGCGCCAATCCCGCTCGACCTCGACGAACAGTCACCCGCTCCGATCACGATTGGCCGCATCGAACAACCAGCTGCCGCTCTGATCGAGGCGCAGACGGTGTCGACGCCTATCGCACCGATTGATCGCGACGTTGCCGACATCGCCGGCTACCCCGTGGAGTCGGCGGCCGTGGTCGAACCGTTCCTGCTGGAGCCGGCCACGATGGAAGTCGCGCAGAGCGCTTCGATCGGCATGACCGAAACAGCAACGACCGTCGACGAATCCCCTGCCGCACCCGGCTTGTTTGACCTGGTCAATGCCACTGCGCCACCGGAATCGAATCCGGCCGATGCCGCCGCCAATGCGATCGCGCATGAGGCCGAGGCGACGGATCTCCAGGAAGGCGAAGACAGGCAGAACGCCTGATCGCATCGCGCGCAACCGG
>JBBRHT010000064.1:0-9396 GCA_038222295.1 Lysobacterales bacterium | reverse complement strand
TCCGGCCTGCGACACTGGCGTCCGTTTCCCGGATCGATCGCGATGACTCCCGCGCTGCGCCGTTATCTCCAGCTGGACGTATTTGCCGGCTCGCCCGGCGCCGGCAATCCTCTGGGCGTGGTGTTCGACGCCGACGGCATGGTCACGGCATCGATGCAGGCATTCGCCGCCTGGACCAACCTGTCTGAAACGATCTTCCTGCTGCTCCCGCGCGACGCAAGCGCGGATTACCGGGTGCGGATCTTCACTCCACGACAGGAACTGCCGTTCGCCGGCCATCCCAGCGTTGGCGCGGCCTGGGCAGCCGTGGATGGCGGTATCGCCGCGGCCGCCTCGCGAACGTTGACGCAGGAATGTGCCGCCGGCTTGCTGCCGGCACGGATTGCCGATGCGGACGGGATCCGCAGCGTGCATGTGCGTGCGCCCACGGCGATCCCACGCCCGCAACACCCCGCATCGACCATCGCCCTGCTCGATGCCTGCATCCGCGCGTTGCCGCTGGGCCCGCAGCCGGCGGCGCTGTGGAGCAACGGGCCTGGCTGGTGGCTGGTGGAATTGGCGGATGAAAGGGCGGTTCGCACCTTGCAGCCGGACCTTGCAGCGATCGCCGCGCTGAGCATCGCGAGCGACGCGGTCGGGCTTGCCGTGTATGCCCGGGCGCCCGCCGATTCCCGCCACCAACTGGTGGTGCGCGCCTTTTGTCCGGCCGACAACATCCCGGAGGATCCGGTGACCGGCAGCGCGAATGCCTGCATCGCGGCGCTGCTCGCCGATGCCGGCGCGCTGCCCGGTGCCGGCGGTCGTTACCGGGCAAGCCAAGGCCGCGAAGTCGGACGCGACGGCGTGGTCGACGTGGAAGTCGATCCCGCTGGCGATGTCTGGATCGGCGGCCAGGTCCAGCGCGTGATCGCCGGATCGGTCCTGTGGCCGGATGACATGCGGGCGTCGCCATGAGCCGCCGTTACGTGCAGCTCGATGTGTTCGCCGACCGGCCCGGCGCCGGCAATCCACTGGCGGTCGTGCTGGATGCCGACGGGCTCGACGACGACGCCATGCAGGCGATCGCGCGCTGGACGCGCCTGCCGGAAACCACGTTCGTGTTCCCGTCGACAGCGCCCGGCGCCAGTTATCGGCTGCGGATCTTCAGCCCCCGGCGCGAGGTGCCCTTTGCCGGGCACCCGAGTGTCGGGACGGCCCACGCGGTGCTCGAAGCCGGCGTCGCGGCCTGCGTCGACGGCCTGCTGGTCCAGGATGGGATCGCGGGGCTGCTGCCGTTGCGGGTCGAAGGCCGTGGCGCTGCACGAACCATCGCGGTGCGCACGCCGCAATCGCGGGTGATGGAGGTCGTCGCAGCCGATGACAGTCGCGTGGCACCCGTGCTCGGCGACTGGCAGCTTGGCGAGCTTCCACCGGTGCTGATGGAAGGCGGCCGGCGCTGGTGGCTGGTGGAAGTGGAATGCGAAAGCACGCTGCGCGCCATCACCCCCGAGTGGGACGCCATCACGCACCTTGCGGTGGAGAGCGACAGCATGGGTGTCTGTGTGTTCGCCCGCTGCATCGGCAAACCCTATGACCTGGCGGTACGCGCATTGGTGGGTGCACCGGCGCAATTCGAGGATGCTGCGTCGGGCGCCGCCAATGCGACGCTGGCTGCATGGCTGGCGTCGCGCAATGCGCTGCCGGGAATTGGCCGCAGCTACCTGGTCAGCCAGGGCCGGGAAGTCGGCCACGACGCCGTGCTGCGGATGCAGGTGGATCCGGACAACGCGGTGTGGTCCGGTGGACAGGTCTGTACCGTCGTGCGGGGCGAGATCGACTGGCGCTGAGCGACGTGGCTGTGCGGCGGGCGCCGAGGCCATGCCGGACATGCGAAGGGGCCGTCGCCGGCCCCCTCGCAGTCCGCGGATTGCGACGTCTCAGCCGGGATCCACGGCGACGCGGACCCGCATGCGGCTGCCGGGGTTGTAGCTGGTGCGCGTGGTGTAGGTGCGGCCACCGTACTCATAGGTCACGTCGAACGCGCTGATTCCCGCGTTGTTGACCTGGCCGTACTGGCCAGACTGCCCATATCCGGCCTGGGTGTAGTTGCCCGGATACCGGCTGTTGTCCACCTGCACCGGATCGCAGACCTGGACGACGCCGGTACGCGGATAACGATTGCGCTGCGCGTTCTCGTAAACCTTCTGTCCTACGACGCCGCCGACCATCGTGCCGATGGCGGAGGTGGCATAACGGGCAGAGCCGCCACCGACCTGGCTACCCAGCGCCGCACCCAACACGCCGCCGATCACCGTCGCAACGGTACGCCCGGCGGTCGTACCCTGGTTGGCATAGCCGGTGTTGTTGTAGCCGTCGTTGCGGTAACCGTTGTTGTAATAACCATTATCGCCATAGCCAGTGTTGTAGCCGTTGTTGTAGCCGTTGCCGGCAAAGCTGTCCTGACGCGTCACGCAGCCCTGCTGCGCATTGGCTGGATAGGCATAGCCCGAACCGCCGTAGCCCTGGGCGTAGACCGGATCCACGCGCACCACGCGCGCATAGTCGTAGTACGCGCCACTGCTCTGGCCGTAACGATCGGCAGTCGGCTGCCCGTAGGCGGGCTGGCCGTATTGGCCGTACTGCGACTGGCCGTACTGCGACTGGCCGTATTGCGTCTGGCCATACTGCTGCGGCTGGCCGTACTGGGAGTAATAGCCCGAGGACTGCGCCGAGGCGGTGCCGATGGAGGCGGCCAGGCCAAGGGCAAGGATCGAAGCGGTCAGGACTTTCATGGATTGACTCCGGTCGCCGGATTGGCGTGGGGCCATGTTTGGGTCCCCGGTGTTACCCGACGCTGAACCCGGCGAGCCAGGCCATTCCCGTTTACCGCGCCGACAGCCGGGCCGCCGAGCCGGCACGCGCAACCGCGCCAGCTCAGGCCAGCGACGCCTCCATGCTGATGGGCACGGCGCTGAGCGCCCTGGAGACCGGACAATGTTTTTCGGCATCCTCGGCCAGTTCGCGAAACTTCACCGCATCGATCCCCGGGACGTCGGCCGTGACCTTCAGGCGGATCGCACTGATCGATGGGCCACCGTCCATCGACAGATCCACCTCGGCTCGCGTATCCAGCGCCGCTGGTGGATGCCCGGCATCGGTCAGCCGCGCTGACAAGGCCATGGTGAAACAGCCCGCGTGTGCTGCCGCAATCAATTCTTCCGGATTGGTGCCCTTCTGGTCGCCAAACCGCGAATTGAAGCCGTAAGGCGTATTGGCGAGCAAACCACTGGCAGGCGTGCTCAAGCTGCCGTGGCCAGTTTTCAGGTCACCTTGCCAATGCGCGGTGGCGTGGCGCGAGATACCCATGGCTTTGCTCCATTCGAAAAGGATCGCCAGCGTACGCGCCAGGGTGTTAGCAACGGGTTCTATTGCGTGGCCCGTGCAGCGCCCAGCCGGCACGGTCATGGCTTGACCCCCGCCACTTGCTGGGGGAGGCTTGACTGCCGGCCCGCGGCCGGGACCCGCCATGACCGCCCGCCGAGCGCCAGCTCGGACGGCAGCGCTTCCGCAGCGGACAGCCATGACGGCCTGTTTTTCACTCGGGCGCAATGCCCGACTCCAACACGGGAGAAACGGCCTCATGTCGCACACCACCGAGCAGATCCGCAACGTGGCCCTCGCGGGTCATCCGGGCGCCGGCAAAACCCTGCTCTTCGAAGCCCTGCTGCATGCTGGCGGCGCGATCCCCACGGCAGGCACGATCGAGCGCGGCAACACCGTGTCCGACTTCGACCCCATCGAGAAGGAGCGCGGCCATTCCATCGACGCGGCGATCGCCAGCATCGACCACGCCGTCGGCGGCCGGGCCGTGCACGTCAACCTGATCGACACCCCGGGATATCCCGATTTCCGCGGGCCGACCTTGTCGGCGCTGGCCGCGGTTGAAACGCTGGCGATCGTCGTCGACGCCGATACCGGCATCGGCTATGGCACGCGCCGGATGATGGATTACGCGAAGGCGCGCAACCTGTGCCGCATCATCGTCGTCAACAAGGTTGACCACGACGGCGCCAGCATGGCGCGCCTGCTCGACGAATTGCGCGAGACCTTCGGCCCCGAGGTGCTACCCCTGAACCTTCCGGTCGACGGCGGCAAGACCGTGATCGATTGCTTTGGCAGCGACCGGGGCGACAGCGACCTGGGCCCGGTATCGGACTGGCATCGCAAGATCATCGACCAGGTCGTCGAGGTCAACGAGACAGTGATGGACCATTACCTGGACCTGGGCGAAGGCGGCCTGCGCGGGCAGGAATTGCACGACGCATTCGAGCAGTGCCTGCGCGAAGGCCACCTGGTACCGGTGTGCTTCGTCTCGGCGCGCACGGGTGCCGGCGTGCGCGAACTGCTCGATATCGCGAGCAGACTGCTGCCGCATCCGGGCGAAGGCAATCCACCGCCCTTCGTCAAGGGGAGCGGCGATGCGGCGACGCCGCTGCAATCGCGGCCCGATCCCGACGCACACGTCATCGCCGACGTGTTCAAGATCGTCAACGATCCATTCGTGGGCAAGCTCGGTATCTTCCGCGTGTACCAGGGCACGATGAAGAAGGACACGCAGCTGTTCATCGATGATGGAAAAAAGCCCTTCCGCGTCGCGCACCTGTTCAAACTCAGGGGCAAGGAACACATCGAGATCGCGCAGGCGATCCCGGGCGACATCGCGGCGGTGGCGAAGGTCGAGGAGTTGCACTTCGACGCCGTCCTCCACGACAGCCATGACGAGGACCACATCCACCTGGCTCCGCTCGACTTTCCCAAGCCGATGTTCGGCCTCGCCGTCCAGGCGGCACGCAAGGGACAGGAGCAGAAACTCGCCTCGGCCTTGCACAAGCTGGCCGAGGAAGACCCCGCCTTCGCGGTGGAGCACAACACCGAACTCAACGAAACCGTGTTGCGCGGCCTGTCCGACCTCCACCTGCGGGTGATGCTCGACCGGCTGCGGGAAAGATACGGCGTCGAGGTCACTAGCCGACCACCGCGCATCGCCTACCGCGAAACCATCAGCGGCAAGGCCGAGGGCCACCATCGGCACAAGAAACAGACGGGAGGTGCGGGGCAATTCGGCGAAGTGTTCCTGCGCATCGAGCCGCTCAAGCGCGGGTCGGGCTTCGAATTCGCCGACGAGGTGAAAGGCGGCACCATCCCCGGACAGTTCATACCGGCGGTCGAGAAGGGCGTCCGCCAGGTGCTGGCCAGCGGCGCAGTCGCCGGATATCCGCTGCAGGACGTCCGGGTCACGGTCTACGACGGCAAGTACCACGCGGTCGACAGCAAGGAAGTCGCCTTCGTCGCCGCGGGCAAGAAGGCCTTCCTTGATGCCATCGCCCACGCCAATCCGCAGGTGCTCGAACCGATCGTCAACCTGGAGGTCGCCGCGCCCGAGCAGCACATGGGCGACATCAGCGGCGGCCTGGCCTCCAAGCGCGCGCGCATCAACGGCACCGACTCGGTGCGCGGCGGGGAGATCATGGTCAAGGCGCAAGTCCCGCTCTCGGAACTGGAAGGCTATGCCGCCGAGCTGAAATCGGTCACGGCCGGTCGCGGTCGCTATTCACTTGATTTCAGCCATTACGAGCCCGTGCCGACGCAGGTGCAGCAGAAACTGGTCGCGGCCTACAAACCTCGGCACGAGGAGGATTGATGCTGCCGATCGTGCTTCCGGAGCGGTCTTTCCGCGGCGATTGTCGCGCGTCGGCAAAAAAACCCCTTGAAAACACCTCCCGGGACTTGGCGGCAGCATTCGCATCGCCTACATTCCGTCTGCCGAGGGGGAATTCCTGGCCAACCCATCCATCATCGAGTACACGGGACATATATGGCGAAGAAGAAAGTCGCAACGAAGAAAGCCGCTCCGAAAGCCGCCAAGCCGGCCGCCGCGAAGCCAGCCGCCACCAAGCCGATCAAGGAAGCGCTGGGCAAGTCTGGCCTGGTTGCGCACATCTCCGAAAACAGCGGCGTCGCGCCGCGCGATGTCCGCGCCGTGCTGAGCTCGCTGGAAGGCGCCGTGCACGGTTCGGTCAACAAGAAGGGCGTGGGCTCGTTCACCCTGCCCGGCCTGCTGAAGATCACCGCCGTCAGCGTGCCGGCCAAGCCCAAGCGCAAGGGCATCAACCCATTCACCAAGGAAGAGCAGTGGTTTGCCGCCAAGCCCGCTTCCGTCAAGGTGAAGGTGCGTCCGCTCAAGAAGCTGAAGGACGCCGCGGCCTGATTGCCGCAGGCGCCGCGCAAGCAGCGGCGTCGTCGTCACGATCCAGGAGGGCCGGTTTCGACCGGCCCTTTTTCTTTGGGCAACCCAGGTGCGACAAGCACTCTGCCGCCGCGGCGATCGCTGGCGCGACGGCTAGGGCGTGATGGCACCGCCCTGCGTTTCCAGCCGTATGGGCTGCGGCACCAGCTGGCCGCGGATTTCGCCCTTTGGATAGTTGCTCGTCATGACAAGCAGGTAGCTGTTGCCCGCCCGCATGCTCTCGGCGGCAAGCGGGGTCAGCGTCACTTCCGCATCGACAACCGATCCAGCAGCCTGCTCCTTTCGCGCATCCAAGGGCGCCATCACTGCGCCATTTTCCGCGCTGCTGCCCAGCTGAAGCGTTACCCCGGCGACATTCGACGACAGGCCGCCAAAGACCAATGTGAGGCGCACCTTGCCATCGTCACCCAGCGTGGCGGTTGCTTCTCCCGTGCCGCGCGAATCGGTGGCCGATACCACGCTGGCGCCATCGAGCAGTGCGTGCAGCCGCAAGTCGGCTGCCTGCAGCGAGCCGGTCCCGGCGAGGAGCACAGTCGCGAACATTCCCGCCATTTTCATCACGCAGCTCCATGGGGTCGGTTCCGGAACGCTACACCGACGACCGCGCCATGCCACGTGAAGGTGCTTTCACCCCGCCGGTTGCCGCGTTAGCATCGGCACGCTCGCCAACCGTCCATATGTCCGCCAGGATTGGAGTCCGCCGTCATGCGCAAGCGCTTCTGGGTGTGCGGCATCGTCGTCTCGATCGCTGCCATGGCCTTGGACTTCCTGGTGCATGGCTTGTTGCTGCAGCCCGACTACAACGTCCTCGTCGCCAGCGGGTTGATGCGCAGCCAGGGCGACGCCCAGGGTTACATGCCCTACATGCTCGTGGCGCACCTGCTGATCGGCTTTGGCCTGACCTGGCTGTACATGCATTTCAGCGGGCCGCACGTCCACGGCGCGGCTCGCACGTCGCTGTCCGGCGGCCTGCGCTTCGGCGCCGCCATCGCGGTGATGTCGACCATCCCGGGATACCTGATCTATTACGCGGTACAACCCTTGCCTCCGGCGCTCCTGCACAAGCAGCTGATCCTCAGCTCCCTTGCGATGCTGCTGCTCGGGATGCTGCTCTCGTGGCTCGATCCGGGACGCAAGACGCTGTGACCCCGGCCCGTCACGCTGCATTCGTCAACGGCGTGTTCAGCTGACGCGTCCTGCATGACGCAAGCGCGGCTCATGGGGTCGTTGGCACGCTGGGATCGCACGCCAGCCGACCCACCGGGCATTTCACCGTGACCAGCGGCTTGCGCTTCGCTCCGGGCACGCGCGGCCTGCACCTGGACCAGCCAATGCTGGAGTCGGTGGACATGCTGCCTTGGGGGGCGCGTTGAATGCAACCGGCCATGACCTGGTCAACCGCCGGCTGGCCGACTCTGCCCGCGACGATGTACCAGTTCGACGATGCGTTGCTGCAACGCCTGCAGCCGCGCCGCATCGGCGCGACCACCATCGACAACGGCCTCGTTGTCGTGCACCTGGACCAATGACGCCATGATTGCGATGAATACAACGCTCGCGTGTTGCATGCTTCTGCTGCTGGCCGGCTGCGGCAGGCATGACACCACTGTCAATGCCGGATCGGACGGCGAATCGGATGTCACGTTGCCAAAACCGGCGGCGGCGGGCGGCTCGGTGACGGGGATGCCCAGCAAGCCCGGGCCGGGACAGATCGGCCCCCCTTCCGCGGAGTCATTGCCTGCAGCGGCTGCTTCATCCGCTGCAGCCGCGGACGGCCTGGTTGCCGGAATGCCGACCGATGCCGTCGACGCTGCTGGCGCGGAATCACCAGGCGCCGTGGTCATGCCCGCAGAGCCGACGCCCGCCGACGCGGTTGCGGTGGTTCGCGACTACTACCGTGCAATCGATACGCTGGACTTCGCCCATGCCTGGTCGCTGTGGTCCGACGGCGGACGCTCCAGCGGACAGACGCTCCAGCAATTCGCCGATGGCTTCGCCAATACGGCACACGTGACGATCGACACCGGCGCACCGGGCAACATGGATGCCGCGGCGGGGTCGCGCTACATCCAGGTTCCGGTGACCATCCAGGCCACGACGCGCGATGGCGACACGCAACGCTACAGCGGGACCTACACCCTGCGACGCGCAGTGGTCGACGGCGCGACCGCGGAGCAGCGCGCCTGGCGCATCGCGTCCGCCGCGCTGCACCCCGTGCAGCCCTGAACCGCCGGCACGCCACCGATTGCGTTCAACGGTCCATCTTGCGCAATCACAGCTCGAATCGGTAGCTCAGCTTGACCAGCAGTTGTTCGCTGTCGCGCAGCGAGAAGCTGTCGCCGAGTTGCGCCGACGCATCCTGTGAGAACGGATCAAGCAGGTATCCGCCCCGGCCGTAGACGACATAGATGTCGGACAGGGGCGCCAGTTCGTAGCGGTAGCGCACCTGGAAACCGAGGTTGCGCAAGCTGAAGTCGTCGATGGGATCAGAGGTGGCAACCGGCGTCCCATCCGGCTGCGTGCGCCACGCCTGCCGTACCCGGGCATCCAGGCCCAGGGCCTGCAGCTTCACCCTGAGCTCCTGCCGCGAGCCGATCGTCCAGTTGGCGCCCGCATCGAACTGCAGTGCGCGTTCGTCGAAACTGCCCAGCAGATTGTCGTGCTGCCATAGCAACCATTGAGGCGTATGTTCCACGTACAACGAAGCGAAGACATTGAAGGCGTCGCTGATGAAATATGTCGGTTTGAACATCGCACTGTATGCGATGCCGCGATCGCCGAACCCGCCGTTGTTGGCGGCCACGTTGCCGTACAGCTCCCAGTCGCCCTTGCGTGGTCGGAATCGTTCGTAATACGCATTGAAATTCGACGCCGTGCGCACGATGCCATTGCCACGCAACAGGCGGTCATCATGGCCGGGCGCATTGACGTTGAGCTGGGCGAATTCGTTTCCGCCATCACGGCGCATGCTCTGCCGGCTCAGGCGCAGCTGCCGCTGCAGCGCCAGTCCGTGGTCGTTGTTGGTGCCGCCGACGCGATAACGCCATTCGTGGGAGGAATACGCCGAGCTGTCCGGCAGATCGGTGATGCGCTGCGTCAGCTGGTAATGG
>JBBRHT010000063.1:0-9445 GCA_038222295.1 Lysobacterales bacterium | reverse complement strand
GCCACTGCGGCGACGGTGAAACTCTGGGTCACCGTCGGCGCCGCCAGATAGGTGCCGTCGCCTGCCTGGTCGGCATCGATCGTGCAGGTCCCCGCCGACACGAACGTCAGCGTACCGCCGCTGGTGATCGTGCACACGCCGGTGGTCGACGAGGAGAACGTCGGGGTGAGACCCGAGCTGGCGGTCGCCGTCAGCGTCGGCGCCGTGCCGAAGTTCTGCGTGCCCGGATTGTTGAAGGTGATGGACTGCGCGCCCTTCGGGGTGACGCTGGCCGATGGCGCCGATGCGGCGCTCGTGCCCACGGCATTCGTGGCCGTCACGGTGAAGGTGTAGGCAGTGCCGTTGGTCAGCCCGGCGACCGTGATGGTGCCGCCCGCGGCGCCGGACAGGGTGCCCGTCGCGCCGCCAGGACTGGCGGTCGCGGTATAGGTGGTGATCGTCGCACCGCCATCGTTGAGCGGGGCGCTGACCGTCACCTGCGCCTGCCCGTCACCGGCGCTTGTCCCGGTGATGGTTGGCGCATCCGGCACGATGGCATCCACCGTCAGGGTGTAGGCCTGGCTGCCGGTCGAGCCGTCGGCATCGGTTGCGGTCACCGTGAAGGGGAAGCTGCCGCCCTGGCTCGGCGTGCCGCCGAGGGTGCCGCCCGAACCCAGGCTGATGCCGGTCGGCAGGCTGCCGCTGGTGATCGCGAACGTGTAAGGCGCGGTGCCGCCGCTGGCGGTGATGGTCTGCGCGTAGCTGCTGCCGTTGGTCGCGTTCGGCAGGCTGGCCGGGGACACCGTGATCGACGCGCCATTGATGACCAGCGTGTACGCGCGGCTGCCGGTGAAGGGCGCGCCGGTGCCGGTCGACGAATCGGTGGCGGTCACCGTGAAATTGAAGCTACCCAGTACGGTCGGCGTGCCGCTGAGCGTGCCATCAGGGGCCAGCGTCATCCCGGCCGGCAGCGCGCCGGCGGTGACGGCGAAGGCATACGGCGCGATGCCGCCCAGCGCGCTGATCGATGCGCTGTACGCGTTGTGGATCGTGCCCGCGGTGAGCGTGGCGGGGCTGATCGAGATCGTCGGCGCATTGATCGCCAGGGTGACGTTGGAAGCCGTCGTCACCGAGAACGGACCCGTGCCGGTCGAACTGTCGGTGGCGATGACCTTGAATGCGAAACTTCCCGCCGCCGTCGGCGTGCCGCTCAGCGTGCCGTTGGACGCCAGCGTGATGCCCGCCGGCAGCGCGCCCGACGCGACGCTGTAGGTATACGGTGCGGCGCCGCCACTCGCGCTGGCGATCGACTGTGAGTACGCCGCGCCCACGGTGCCTGCGATTGGATTCGCGGGTACATAGACCAGCGTCGGCGGCGAGACGGTGATCGTCACGGTGGCGGGCGAGGAGGTGCCGGCGCCGTTGCTGGCGGTGTAGGTGAAGCTGTCAGGCCCGGCGTAACCGGCGGTCGCCGTGTAGCTGATCGAGGTGCCCGACGCGGTGGCGCTGCCATGCGTGGGCGCGGTGCCGACCGCGACCGACGTCGCCGGTGCGCCGGTGATGTTGAGCGTGATCGGGTTGCTGCTGCTGCCGTAGGCCACGGTTGCACTCACTGCGCCCGCCGTCGGCGGCACGTTCTGCACCGTGATGCTCAGGTTGACCGACTTGAAGTACGGTCCCGGCGACACGCCACCCAGGTTGGGGCTGCTGTCGGTGACGGTGAGGCTGAAGCTCGACGTGCCCGTCGCCGTCGGGGTGCCGCTGATGACGCCGCCACTCAACGACAGGCCGGCAGGCAGCGCGCCGCTGGTCAGCGCCGAGTAGGTGTAAGGCGCCAGGGCACCTGAAGTGTTCGCGTTGAGGTCGTAGCTGTACGGCGCGCTCAAGAATGCCGTGGTCGGTGTCGCGACGGTGATCCCGGACGATGGATTGGGCACCGTCACGGAGTAGGACTTGATGCCGCTTGCGCCGACGTTGTCGGTCACGGTGATCGACGCGGAGTACGAACCGGCCTGCGTGGGCGTGCCGCTGATGGTGGCGCCGCCCAGGCTCAGCCCCGGTGGCAGCGAGCCGCTGGTTAGCGCATAGCCGTAGGGTGCGGTCCCGCCGGTGGCGCTCAATGCCTGGCTGTAGGCGGTGCCGACATTGGGTGTGGGAAGCGTGGCGGGCGATACCGTGATCGGGCTGGTGGCCAGGCCGATCGCGACATTGACGGTGAACAGGTTCGCGCTGGCGTCGGCCACGACGAACGCGTCGCTGGTCGTGCCGTCACCATTGTTGGTGTAGGTGATGATTCCGGCGGCGGCATCGACGGTGACGGTGCCGTGTGCTGGACTGGTGGTGCCGGGGCCCGGATAGGGATTGAGACCGAAGGCGTCGCACATCGACGCGTTGATGGTGATCGTGCCGCCCGATGCCATCGGCGAAGTCGACGGCGTCGTGTTCGCATCCGGCACGTTGAAAGTCCCGCACGCCGCCTGGGCGGCATTCGGCAACAGCGCGAACAACGCAATGATCAGCAGCCAGGCATGCGGCCGGCATGCGAAAGAAGAAAAGCGCGCACGCGCGCGCTGCATCGATGAGCGGTAGGACATGAGCCTGACTCCCTGTTCCGCGTCCAGTCAACAGCGGCACGGGCCGCCCTGCGCGACTTGGACGAATTGCCGCGGCCCCCCTGGCCGCCCCCTTTGAGCGGTAGGTGACTTCGCACAGTCAACTGCCGCAGCAACGCACATCCTTGCGGTTGACGGATGTCCCCCTGTGCCTATTGTGGCCCCCCATTCAGATTACTTGTCAAGCCTGACCATCTGGGCGACAGTACTCGCGCCCAGTGTCGGACGGGCACCTACCACGCAAGGGGAAATCCATGTCGGATCCGTACATCGGGCAGGTCCTGCTCGCGTCGTTCGGCTATGCGCCAAAGAACTGGGCGCAATGCAACGGCGCAACGCTGCCGATCAGCCAGAACCAGGCGCTTTTCTCGCTGTTGGGCACGTTCTATGGCGGCGACGGCATCAGTACATTCAAGCTGCCTGACCTGCGCAGTCGCACGCCCTGCGGCATGGGCGGCAGTGTCGCGATCGGCCAGGCGGGCGGCGTGGAAAACGTCACCCTGCTGGCGACGCAGATTCCCCAGCATGGGCATACAGCCGGCTACACCGCGCAGGGCGGTGCGGTTCGTAACCCGACGAATGCCTTGTACGGCGACACCGGCGCCGCCGCGCCGATCTACGCCAGTGCGAATGGCGCGCAAGTGCCCTTGAATCAGGCCACGGTCGGCAATGCCAGCCAGGGCCAGCCGCATTCGAACCTGCAGCCCTACTCGGTGCTGAATTTCTGCATCGCGTTGAGCGGCATCTTCCCTTCGCGCAACTAAGCCAGGAGATCGAGCCATGGATCCGTTTATCGGCGAAATCCGCCTGCTGCCTTACACCTTCGCGCCAACGGGTTGGCAGGATTGCGACGGCAGCCTGCTGTCGATCGCAGAATACGACGCCCTGTACGCACTGATCGGCACCACGTTCGGTGGGGACGGCCAGAACACCTTCGGCGTTCCGGACCTGCGCGGTCGCCTGCCGATCCATGTCGGCGCTGGCAACGGCCTGAGTCCCTACATCCTCGGCCAGGTCGGAGGTAGCGAGACCGTCACGCTGACCGCCGCACAGTTGCCGGCGCACATCCACACGGCCATGGTGACCAGCGGTGCGGCCAGTACTGGGACGCCTGGCGGTGGCACCGAGCCTGGCGCCATCAGCGGCGATGCGATGTACACCAGCGACGTCACCGGGCTGACGTCCTATCCGGCCGCCGGCAGCATGATCGGACCCGCCGGCGGCAGTCAGCCGCACGACAACACCATGCCGACGCTGACGGTGCGCTTCTGCATCGCATTGAACGGCATCTGGCCGAGCCAGCCGTAAGGTCGCCTCGCGCCACAACCCTTCTCAAGGACACCGCACCATGAGCGATCCCTTTCTTGGTCAGTTGCAGATCTTCGGTTTCGACTTCGCGCCGAAGAACTGGGCGCTGTGCGCCGGGCAGATCATGCCCATCAGCCAGAACACAGCGCTGTTTTCCCTGTTGGGTACCAACTTTGGCGGCAACGGCACGACGAACTTCGGCCTACCGGATTTCCAGGGAACCGCGGCCTGTGGTGTCGGCCAGGGGCCCGGCCTGACCCAACGCAGCATTGGCGAGACATTCGGCTCCGGGACGGTCACCCTGCTGGCCAACGAGATGCCCGGGCACGGCCACACGTTCAATGTCTTCAACCAGGGTGATGCGACCAAGCGCCACGGCACTCCCGTGCCGGGCGATGCGTTGACGGCGCCGGGGACCATCACGCCGTTCGTGCCAGGCGCGTCCGTCGCGGGCAATTTCGCGCCGCAGATGATCGGGCCTGCGGGCGGCAGCCAGCCGCATCCCAACCAGCAGCCGTACCTGGCCACAAATTTCTGCATCGCCTTGAGCGGAATCTTCCCGCAGCGACCCTGATGACACAGGCGCTGGCTTTTCCTTCGCCAGCGCAACCCACCTGGCTCGACACGCCGGGCCTGTCGTCATCCGGGCTCGGGCTGCGCCTGGCCACGGAATCCGATCTGCCGTTCCTGCGTGGCCTGTATGCGAAGTCCCGCGCGCACGAGTTGGCACATGTGCCGTGGCCGGATGCTGCCAAGGGCGCCTTCTGCGACAGCCAGTTCGTGTTGCAGCATCGCCACTACGTGGCGCACTGCGTTCCTGCGGTGTTTCTTGTCGTGCTGCACGAAGACCGGATGGTGGGTCGGCTGTACCTGCATTGGACGCCCGATGCTCTACGCATCGTCGACCTGCTGCTCGACGCGGCGACGCAGGGGCAGGGCATCGGCACCGTTCTGTTGCGCTGGACCCAGGCCGTCGCGATCCACGCCGGATTCGACGCGGTGGGACTGCACGTGGGGGCGCACAACGACCGCGCATACGCGCTCTATCGTCGACTGGGCTTCCGCGAGGAGGCGCCGGACGCAGGCGGACACCGGCGCATGGCCTGGCGGCCGCCGGTGGCCGGCATCGTCAGTTGAACAATGCCTGGTAGATGAAACCATCGCGATCGCGCGCGATCGGGACGAGGAAGATCCCGATGTCGCCGACGCGCGGGTGGCGCATGGCGTAGATGCGTTGCGGGAACAGGAAGGCCGAAGCATTGCGGAACAGCAGCGAGAACGGCGCACGCATCACTTCGCGCGCCTGCGCCTGGACCGGCCGGGCCTCCACCAGCACGAACGGCACGTCCATGCCGTCGAAGGAGGCCGAAAAGGTTTCGTTGATGCAACCTGCAAACTGTTCGAGCGACAGCAGGTCCATGGCGAGGCTTCCAGGTGCATTGGCAGCAGGCGAGCATGCGTCGGATGGCCTTGCCCGCGCAAGTCTCAACGACGCTCCCGCGCGATCGCCCGCCAGCCGATGTCGTGCCGGTGGAACTCCCCATGCCAGGAAATCCCCGCCACCTGCGCGTAGGCCTTGTGCTGCGCATCGGCGACGGAATCGCCCAGCGCGCACACGCACAGCACGCGCCCGCCCGAGGTCACGACATTGCCATCGACCCGTCGCGTGCCGGCGTGGAACACCTTGGTGTCGGCCACGTCGGGCACGTCCCACTCGCTGATCGGGTCGCCAAGGCGCGGCGTCGCTGGATAATGCTCGGCGGCCATGACCACGCCGAGCGATGCGCGCGGATCCCATTGCGCCTGCGCGCGATCCAGCCGACCGTCGATCGCCGCCTCGACCAGGTCGAGCAGGTCCGACTGCAGCCGCATCAGGACCGGCTGCGTTTCGGGATCGCCGAAGCGCGCGTTGTACTCGATCACCTTCGGCGCACCGGACGCATCGATCATCAGCCCGGCGTAGAGGAAGCCGGTAAAGGGAATCCCATCGCTGGCCATTCCGCGCACGGTGGGTTCGACGACCTCGCGCATGACGCGCGCATGCACGTCGGCGGTGATGACCGGCGCTGGCGAATACGCGCCCATGCCGCCGGTATTCGGCCCGGTGTCGCCATCGCCCACGCGCTTGTGATCCTGCGAGGTCGCCATCGGCAGCGCGGTGACGCCGTCGACCATCGAGATGAAACTGGCTTCCTCGCCGTCGAGGAATTCCTCGATCACCACGCGCGCACCCGCCGCGCCCAGCGTGTTGCCGGCAAGCATGTCGGTGACGGCCGCTTCGGCCTCGGCCAGCGTCATCGCGACGACGACGCCCTTGCCCGCGGCCAGTCCGTCGGCCTTGACCACGATCGGCGCACCGACGTCGCGCACGTGCGCGAGCGCGGCGTCGACGTCGGTGTGCACCGCGTAGTGCGCGGTCGGGATTCCATGGCGCTGGAGGAAATCCTTGGCGAAGGCCTTGCTGCCTTCCAGCTGCGCGGCCGCTGCCGTCGGCCCGAAGATCCGCATGCCGCCGGCGCGGAAGCGATCGACGATGCCGGCCACCAGCGGGCCTTCGGGACCGACGACGGTGACGCTGACGGCCTCGTCGCGGGCCAGCGCCAGCAGGCCGTCGATGTCATCGGCCATGACCGCGACATTGCGGCACTTGGGCTCCGCGGCGGTCCCGGCGTTGCCCGGTGCGACCAGTACTTCGATGACGCGCGGCGACTTCGCCAGCTTCCACGCCAGCGCGTGTTCGCGACCACCACCGCCGACGACGAGGATTTTCATGGAGTGCTCAATGCCGGAAATGGCGGATGCCGGTGAAGACCATGGCGATGTCGTGCTCGTCCGCGGCAGCGATCACCTCGGCGTCGCGCATCGACCCTCCCGGCTGGATCACCGCGCAGATGCCGGCGGCAGCGGCCGCGTCGATGCCGTCGCGGAACGGGAAGAACGCGTCGCTCGCCATCACCGAGCCCTTCACCGCAAGCCCCGCGTCCTCCGCCTTCATGGCTGCGATGCGCGCACTGATCACGCGGCTCATCTGCCCGGCGCCGATGCCGATCGTGCGGTGGTCGCGCGCATAGACGATTGCATTGGATTTCACGTACTTGGCGATGCGCCAGGCAAACAGCAGGTCATCGAGCTCGGTTGGTGTCGGTGCGCGGCGCGTCATCACCTTGAGCTCCTCGCGCGCCACTTCGCGGTCGTCGCTGGTCTGCACCAGCAGGCCCGAACCCACGCGCTTGAAGTCGAAGCGGTTGCGCGCCGGGCCTTCGGGGATCCGCAGCACGCGCACGTTGGCTTTCTTCGCGCACACCTCCAGCGCGCCGGGCTCGTAGTCCGGGGCGGCCAGCACCTCGACGAACTGCCGGTCCAGGATCGCTTTCGCCGTCGCCGCATCGAGCCTGCGGTTGAAGGCGATGATGCCGCCGAATGCCGAGGTCGGATCGGTGGCGTACGCCTGTTCGTAGCTGTCCAGGCAGCTCTGCGATTCGGCGACGCCGCAGGGATTGGCATGCTTGACGATGACGCAGGCGGCGCGATCGAACTGGCGCACGCATTCCCACGCGGCATCGGCATCGGCCAGGTTGTTGTAGCTCAGTTCCTTCCCCTGCAACTGGGTGAAGGTCGCCAGGGCGCCGGGAACCGGATCCACGTCGCGATAGAACGCGCCCTGCTGGTGCGGATTCTCGCCGTAGCGCAGGTCCATGGCCTTGGCGAAGGTGATGTTCTGCTGCGCCGGGAACAACGCGCGTCCGCCATCGGCGTCGAGCGAGGACAGGTAGTCGCTGATGCAGGCGTCGTAGCGCGCGACGCGATTGAACGCCGCGACCGACAGGGCGAAGCGCGTCGCAGCCGACAGGGTCCCCTTGTTGGTCTGCAGCTCGGCGACGACCTGGCCGTACTGCGCGGGATCGGTCGCCACCGCGACGCGCGCATGATTCTTGGCCGCCGAACGCAGCATCGCCGGGCCACCGATGTCGATGTTCTCGATGATGTCGTCCATGGACGCATCGGGGTTGGCGGCGACCGTCTCGAACGGATACAGGTTGAGGACCAGCAGGTCGATCGGTTCGATGCCGTGTGCCGCCATGACCGCGTCGTCGGTGCCCGACCGCCCAAGCAAGCCGCCATGGACCATCGGATGCAGCGTCTTGACGCGGCCGTCCATCATTTCCGGGAAGCCGGTGAGCTCACTGACATCGCGCACCGGCAACCCGGCGTCGCGGATGGCCGCTGCGGTGCCGCCGGTCGACACCAGCTCGATACCCAGTGCGACAAGTGCGCGCGCCAGGTCGACCAGGCCGGTCTTGTCGGACAACGACAGCAACGCGCGACGCACGGGGAGATGGTCTGCGGACATGCGGGCTTTTGGGGTCGGCGAGGGCCGCAAATTATAGCGGCGCCGCGATCGCAGGCGTATGGCTCGAAAGTCCGGCGCGCCGCCGCGCGCAAAGAGACCCGCGTGCGGGCGTTTTCGAACCCCAGCTCTCAGGCGATGCCGTAATCCCGCAGCTTCTTGCGCAGGGTGGCACGGTGGATCCCGAGCATCGCCGCGGCGCGGCTCTGGTTGCCGTCGCAATGGTTCAGCACTGCGGCGAACAGCGGGATCTCGAGTTCACGCAGGGCGATCTCATAGAGGTCGTCGACTGACGATCCATCCAGGTCGCGCAGGTAACGGCGGACCGAATTGGCCACGTGCTCGCGCAACGGCGGGCGCGCACTGGCGCGATTCGGATTGCCGATGGGATCGGATCGGTCGGCGGAATTCAACGAGGTCCCCAA
The DNA here is from genome assembly GCA_038222295.1 of Lysobacterales bacterium. GTDB lineage: Bacteria > Pseudomonadota > Gammaproteobacteria > Xanthomonadales > Xanthomonadaceae > Cognatiluteimonas. The sequence goes on along the minus strand of JBBRHT010000063.1, from coordinate 773 downwards.
TGCAGCGTGCGAAACACCGCCAAGTGCATGACGGGGGAGCGATTCTAGCGCGGGGTCGGCGCCCGCGCCAATGCCGAGCCACGGGAATCAACGCAGGTCAAAGGTGAATGCGACGACGCCCTGCGGTGGTTCGACGACGTCCAGCGTGACGCGAGCGCTCTGTCCGCTGTCGAGACTCTTTTGCGTATGCGGCGCGCCCCGCAGGTATTCGCCGGGCGTGAACAAGCGCTCCCCGGCGACGCGGCCATCGGCATCGGACAAGGTCAGCAACAACGACGGGAACGGTTGCGCCCAGCGTGCGTCGTTGCGGAACAGTGCCCTGACATGCAGCACGCCCGGCTTGGCCGGGTCCGGCCTGACATCGCGATCGAGCAGCGTGAATGCTCCAGGCTCGCGCCACGGCGGCAACTCGCAGCGCAGTACGCCGCAGACCGCGGCCATCAGCGGCCGCCATCGTGCATCGGCGGCGAGGTGCGCGCGATCGGAGAGCAGCGACTGCAATGCCAGCAGGATCAGCAGCAACGGGATGCTGGCAAGCATGATCCAGCGCCTCGCGGCGGCGGGTGGCAGCCAGGCGCGCGATCCTTCGCTGCGCGGAGCGGGATTTGAGGGAACATTCGCTGCCGATGGATCGTCGCCAACCGATGCGGATGCAGCGACGTCGCCTTCGACCGACTCTTCGCTGTCGGGCGCGCCGGGCGATTCGTCCGCAAGTCGTGCCGCGTCGGTGGCAGCGGTCTCGTCTCGCTGCTCAGCCATCGCGGTGTCGTCGG
>JBBRHT010000062.1:0-9485 GCA_038222295.1 Lysobacterales bacterium | reverse complement strand
CAGGACGTTCTTCTTGTCCTTGTACGGGTTCTCGCCTTCCTTGAAGACGAAACGCACCGGGGTTCCGACCAGTTTGAAACGCTTGCGGAAGAAGTTCTCGAGGTATCGCCGGTAAGTGTCGGACAAGGTCCGCAGGCGATTGCCATGCACGATGAACGTGGGCGGGTTCTCGCCGCCGGGATGCGCGAAACGCAACTTGGCGACATGGCCGCGCACCACGGGCGGGGGATTGGTCTCGTAGGCAACCTCGAGCGCCTTGGTGACTTCGGCGGTGCTGAACTTGTGCGTGGCCGACCTGTGCGCGCGATGGATCGCCTTGAACAGCTCGCGCAGCCCGGATCCATGCAATGCGGAGATGCGGATCGACTCGGCCCAGTCGACGAAACCCAGCTTGCGCAACACCAGCGAGTCGGTCTGCTTGCGCTGGTAGTCGGACTGCCCGTCCCATTTGTTCACCGCGATGACGAGTGCGCGGCCGGCATCCAGGACCGCGCCGAGCACCGTTGCATCCTGGTCGGTGACGCCTTCACCCGCATCGAGCATGATCACGGCCACCTGGCAGTGCTCGATCGCCTGCAGCGTCTTCACCACCGAGAATTTCTCGATGGCTTCCTCGACCCTTCCGCGGCGCCGCAGTCCAGCGGTATCGATCAGGCGGTATTTGTGCCCGTCGCGCTCCAGGTCGACCGCGATCGAGTCGCGGGTCGTACCCGGCACGTCGGACGCGATCATGCGGTCCTCGCCGAGGATGCGGTTCACCAGCGTCGATTTGCCGACATTGGGCCTGCCGACGAATGCAATCCGGATGCGCTCGGGATCGTTGTCCAGGATCTCCGCATCGCCGTCCGCCGGCAACTGGGCGATGACCCGGGCGAGCAGCGCATCGACGCCCTGCCGGTGCGCGGAGGAGACCGGCAGCACATCCTTGATTCCGTAACGTGCGAATTCCGCGACTGCGGTCTGCGCATCGATTCCGTCGGTCTTGTTGACCACGAGGAATGTCGGCGTGTCGATCTTGCGCAACCACGCCAGGATGTCGTCATCGAGCGTCGATGGGCCTTCGCGACCGTCGACGATGAACAGGATCAGGTCAGCCTCGGCCGCCGCTGCACGCGACTGTCGGGCCGTCGCGCCGGCTAAGCCCTCGTCACTGCCATCGATGCCGCCGGTATCGACCAGGACGAAGGGATGTTCGGGATCCAGGCGGCACACGCCGTAATTGCGGTCGCGGGTCACGCCGGGCTCGTCGTGGACGAGCGCGTCACGCGTGCGCGTCAACGCATTGAACAACGTCGATTTACCAACGTTGGGACGACCGACGAGCGCGACGAGAGGGAGCATTCAGTGGCCGGAATCAGGTTGCAGGACAGCGGACCAGCCCGGATGGGCTGGCGGTGCCGGGGCTGGTGTTGGCAGCAGGACCACTGCGAAACACCGGTGCGGCGTCGCGTCCGTCGCTACGCCGTCGCTATTGGCCCAGGCGATAGGCGTTGAGGCGGCCACCGGTATCCTGGACGACAAGGATGCCGTCGAATACGACAGGCGCGGCGCGCACGGCATCCTTGCCCATGCGCATGCGCGCGGCAAAGGCACCATCGGACAACTTCAGCCAGTGCAGATAACCGTCGTAGTCGCCCACCACGGCGTAGCCGTCCTGGATGGCAGGCGCCGTGGCATTGCGGCGGAGCAGTGCATCCTGCTGCCACAGGCCGCTCCCGCTTGCCTTGTCGAGACCCCACACCGTGCCCGATGCACCGGTGACGACGACACGGTCGTCCGATACCGCCGGCCGGCCCGGACCGCCCGCATCGTGTGTCCACGACGGACGGCCAGAAGGCGCGTCCAGGGACACCGTCTCGCCCTTGAAGCTGGTGGCGTACAGGGTGGTGCCTTCGAGTACCGGGCTGCCGTCCACGTCGGCCATCCGCTCGAGTTCAGTGCGACCTTCGGCTTCGGCAACGGCCTGCTGCCAGACCGGATGCCCGTCGGAAATTGCCAGGGCGGTCATGGTGCCGTCATCGTTGCCGACGAACACATAGCCAGGCCCCAGGACGGGCGCATCGTTGCCGCGCACGGTCAGCGGTGGCATCTCGTGTTCCCAGAACCAGCGACGCTGGCCGCTGGCTTCATCGAACGCCGTCACGCGACCGTCGTTGGAATGCACGAAGACCAGGCCCTGCCCGACTGTCGGAGCGGCGATGACTTCATTGCCGACCTTTGCCGTCCATTTCTGCGCGCCAGTGGCCGCATCAAGGGCGACCACGTCTCCTTCAAGGCTGCCGGCAACGACGAGTCCGTCGCCCACGCCCGGGCCGCCGGACAAGGGCAGCTTCGAGTCGAAATGCCACAACGACGCGCCGGTCTTGAGATCGAACGCGTGTACGCCACCACGGACGGCGGCGGCGTACACGCGGCCATCGGCAATCACCGGACCTTGCCTGGCACCGATGCGTCCTTCGCCCTTCCCGGCCTTCACCGACCACAGCCGCGCGACAGTGGCTGAGGGTGTGAACTCGACCAGCTTGGCCGGCTTCAGTGCAGCATCCTTCTTGCTGGTGAACAGGTTCTTGACGCTGCTGCAGCCTCCCAGCGCCACGGCCGCGACGAGCACGAGGGCACCGAACTGTCGCCCAGGGCGACGCGAAGCAGCGACAGGCGTCGATTGCGCGATGGAAGCGGCAATCGTGCGGGTTACCAACGTGTCATCAGCGAGCTTCATCAAGTCTTTGCCTCGGGCTGTGCGGGTGCGCCGCCGACTTCGGAGAGTTTCAATTCAATCAGGCGGCGCTGCGGAGCAGCGACATCCAGGTGGGTCAGGGCCAATGCGTACGAAGCACGCGCCTGGGCAGTGTGGCCGAGTGCGAACTCGGCGTCTCCGCGAACCTGCAGCGCATCGGGATCGACCGTGTCGGCGGGCAACAATTTGAGGGCATCCGCGGCCTTGCCGGCATCGATCAGCAAGCGTGCAAGTCGTTGCGCCACGACGGCGGCCAATGCGGGCTCGGCCGGCTTGGCCCCGCGCAGCGTCGCGATGGCCGCATCGCGCTGTCCTGCATCGAGCTGCGCCTTGGCCAGCTCAAGCGCGGCCATCGTCGAGAATGCGGGATTGGACAGCGATGCCAACCGTGCCTGCGCGGGCTTGAACTGCTTTGCCTGAATCAAGTCCACGGCGGCCTGGTAATGCTCGGCGGTCTGGATGCGTGCCTGCTGTTGTTGGCCCTGCCACCATTGCCAGCCACCAATCAGGGCCAGGCCGAGGACTACGCCACCAATCAGGCCGGCTCCGTTGGCTTGCAACCAGCTTCGGACTTTCTCACTTTGCTCGTGCTCGTCGAGCAGGTCATCGATTGCCATGCCGGTGTCATGCTGCCTGTTGCCCGACGCCAGGACGGGCGCCGGTGGTTGGACTGCCTCGCGCCCCGAGGGCCGACGGGCAATCAGTCGGCGACAGGCGAGAGGGAACCGGCAGAGGATACCGTAAAGCGCGCCACATTCGAACGCAGGTACGGCGTGAGGTCCACCGGCGTGCCGTTGCGGCGGACGATGACGGCCGAGGCATTTCCAAGCTCGACGCTGCCGACGTCCTCGATCCGATAGTGCATTTCCTGACCTGCCCGGAGTAGCGACTTCTCAAGCAGGCGCCCGTCCGGGGCAGCGACCTCCACCCAGCTGTCGGCGCTCAATCGCAGCGACAACTCACCCGCGGGTGCGGTCGCCGAAGCCATTGGCGCCAGCGAGGCAACGAGCGGGCGCGGATCCTGCGTGGTTGCCGCCGCATCCGATTGGCCGATGTTGATTGACCTGGTATCGACCGGCACGTCCAGCGGCGCGGAATCATGGGCGACGATGCCCAGGTGCGGACGGGTTGCCAGCCAGACCGGGACGATGATCGCAGCGGTCAGCACGATGTAGACCAGACGCCTGGCCAGTTGCTCGGCCAGACGCTGCATCGGGGGCGTATAGGTCCGTGGGACCAGCATCGGCGGCTCAACGGGACCAACGCCCGCCGCTGCAACCATCGGAGCCGTGGTCAACCCCAGCAGCCGGGAGTAGCTGCGCAGCTGTCCCCGGACGAAAACCGGCGCGCCCAGGCGGCTCCAGTCCTCGATCTCGAGCGAATGGACCACGCTGGCGGGCATCTTGAGCCGGCTGGCGACATCGGACTGCGTCAGGCCCGCTGCTTCACGTGCCCGGCGCAACCGCATCCCGCAGCCCCTGTCGCCTTCCGGCATGGAACTGTCAGGCGGCATTGGATTGGCCTGCATCATCGTTGGCTCGCATCCCCTGGCGAGGCGGGCCGCGCTTGCGGAAACTCCTGCCCGATGCGCCGAACATATCGGGCCGCTGCAGCGGTGTCGCCGAGTTTTTGTTCGATTTGTGACGCAAGTTGTAACACTGTGACGCTGGCGGGCGCTACCGCAAGCCGCCTTTCCGAAAATGCGCGTGCCTGGAGGTAGTTGCCCTGCCGGAACTGGAGCTTGGCCATTGCCGCAAGCGCCACCGGACTGGCCGGATCCATCTGCAAGGCGCCCTGGAGATATCGATCTGCCGTCACGTCCTGGTTGGCGGTGAGGGCGCAGGAGCCAGCGTTCGCCAACGCGCCTGCCGGCGACCTGTATTCCGGGTCGGCAAGGGCACGATCGAACATGGCGAGGGATTCGGCGGCGCGGCCATTGCCGCATAGCCACGCGCCATAGTTGTTCAAGGCGGTCCCCCGGGTTGGTGCAAGTGCAACGGCCTTCGCGTAATACCCGCCGGCCGCGGCGTTGTTCCCCCGTTGTTCGGCGATCATCCCCATCAGGATGTGGGCGTCCGCGGATTTCGGATCCGCCTTCAGCGCCGCCTGCACCTCGGATTGCGCATCGTCCAATCGGCCGGCTCCAAGCTGCTGCTCGGCGAGGGCGACGTGATTGATGGCAGCCATCCGCTGCGCGTCGTGGGGATCGTCGCGCACGTCGAAGTCGGGCGTGACCTGCTGGTAACCGTGGCGATTCATGTTGGGCTTGACGAATGTCAGCCGCGAGCAGCTGCCCACGACAAACGTCACCAGCAACACCAGGGCCATGCGCTCAAGCAGCCGCATCGCCCGCTCCCTGGGCCTGCAGGATCTTGCGGAAGTCTGCCTGGCGCCGGGTCCGGTCATTCACCTGTCCTTTGAGTTGCCCGCACGCCGCGTCGATGTCGTCGCCACGGGTGCGCCGCACCGTGGTGAGGACATTCCTTGCCTGCAGCGCTTGCTGGAATGCCCGGATGTCCTCGTCGGTGGACCGTTCGAAACGGGTTCCCGGGAACGGATTGAACGGGATGAGATTGACCTTCGCCGCATCCTTCATCTGGGCTGCGTTGCCGAACTGGCGCATGAGGCTCGCCAGCTTCAAGGCATGCTGCGGTTGGTCGTTGACCCCCTTCATCAGCGTGTATTCGAAGGTGATCGAGGAGCGCGGCTTGCGCGCCACGTACCGCTGGCAGGCCGCCATCAGCTCGGCAATCGGGTATTTCCTGTTGAGGGGAACGAGCTCGCTGCGCAAGTCATCGTCCGCGGCATGCAGCGAGACTGCGAGCGACACATCGCTCTCCTCGCCGAGCCGATCGATCATCGGAACCATTCCCGCCGTGGACAGGGTGACTCGCTTGTTGGCCAGGCCGTAGCCCAGGTCGTCGCGCATGATGCTCATGGCGCGAACGACGTTGTCGAAGTTCATGAGCGGCTCGCCCATGCCCATCATCACGACGTTGGTCAGCTTGCGCCGCTGGTGCGGGACGTTGCCCAGGTGGCGTGCCGCCACCCAGACCTGGCCGATGACCTCGGCCGTGGACAGGTTGCGGTTGAAGCCTTGCGTCGCGGTCGAGCAGAACTGGCAATTCAGCGCGCAACCGACCTGCGAAGAAACACACAGCGTCCCTCGCCCCTTGTCCGGGATGTAGACCGTCTCGATCGCATTGCGCGGGTCCATGCCCAGCAACCACTTGTGCGTGCCATCGGTCGACGCCTTGTCGAGCAGGACCATCGGCGGCTGGACGTGCGCCTGCTGCTCGAGCTTGGCGCGCAAAGCCTTGCCAAGGTCCGTCATGTCCGCGAAATCGGTCACGTACCGATGGTGGATCCACTTCATGACCTGGTGGGCGCGGTAGCGTTTTTCGCCAAGCACCTGCTCGAAGAAATCCTCGAGCTGGATGCGGTCGAGGTCGAAGAGATTCCTCCCCGACCCCGCCGCGATTTCCGGCCTGTCCGCCATGGTCGACGTCGCGGCATTCGCGTTGTCGGCGAATACGATGTCGATGGTCCTGGTCGGCGTGGCGGTCATGGTGTTGCGTAGTCTCAGCGGGCGTAGACGTCGGTTGCCGGGAAGAAATAGGCGATTTCGACCGCAGCGTTTTCCAGTGAATCCGAACCGTGCACGGCGTTGGCGTCGATGCTGTCGGCGAAGTCGGCGCGGATGGTGCCCGCCGCGGCGTCCTTGGGATTGGTCGCCCCCATCAGGTCCCGATTCTTCACGACGGCGCCCTCGCCCTCGAGCACCTGGATCATCACGGGGCCGGAGCTCATGAAGTTGACCAGGGCATTGAAGAAAGGACGCTCGCGATGCACGGCATAGAAGCCTTCAGCTTCCTGGCGCGACAGCTGCTTCATCCGCGCGGCCACGATCTTGAGGCCGGCTTTTTCGAAGCGGGAATAGATTTCACCGATGACGTTCTTGGAAACGCCGTCGGGCTTGATGATCGAAAGGGTGCGCTCCAGCGCCATGGGGAATTTCTCCGGGCAAGGCGGGCCGCGGAACATGATGTTCGCGGCCCGAGGATAACAGAAAAACCCGCGTCAAAACGCGGGTTTAGCCGATACGGCTGCAGTGATTCTACCGGAAGCGAAGCGTGCGATGCACGCTCGAAACCAAATCCTCCGTTTGACCCGGGGCGAGGACGGGCATACGATCAAACAAGCGTTTGATTCAGGCTCGACAATGATGTCCACCACGCACTTTTCCACCAAGGACCGCATCCTCGGCGCCGCCGAGGAGTTGTTCGCCCAGTTCGGGTTCAGCGGTACGTCGCTGCGCCAGGTGACCAGCAAGGCCGACGTCAACATCGCGGCGGTCAATTACCACTTCGGCAGCAAGGAAAACCTCGTCAACGAGGTATTCCGGCGGCGGATGGACGAGATGAGCGCCCAGCGCCTCGCCCGGCTCCATGCGGTGGTCGAATCCGGCAATCATGACCTGGAAGCAGTGCTCGCGGCCTTCGTGGAGCCCGCGCTGGCGCTGGCCCAGGACCGCCATGGTGGCGGCGCGTTCATCCGTGTGATCGCGCGCGCCTACGCGGAGAAGAACGACAGCCTGCGCCGATTCCTGTCGGACCAGTACGGCCACGTGCTGCGCGAATTCGCCAAGGCGATCGCACTCTGCGTCCCGTCGCTGAGCAAGGACACCCTCTATTGGCGCCTGGATTTCCTGTCGGGCGCCCTGACCTATGCCATGGCCGATTTCGGAATGATCAAGCGGCGCTCCGGGGTATCCGAGGCCACGCACCGCGACCGCGCCGCGCGCGAACTGATCGCTTTCGCGGCCGCTGGCTTGCACGCGCAAACCAATCAAATACAAGGGCTTGCCAAACATGTTTAAGACACTACTTGTCCGCCGTGCGGCTGTCCTGGGGGCAGGCGTCATGGGCGCCCAGATCGCCGCCCACCTCACGAATGCCGGCATCGACACGGTCTTGTTCGACCTCCCCGCCAAGGAGGGAAATCCAAGCGCCGTGGCGATCAAGGCGATCGCCGACCTGGCCAAACTGTCGCCTGCCCCGCTGGCCAGCAAGTCGCTGGCCGATGCCATCACCCCCGCCAATTACGACGATGGGCTGGAGCTGCTGCGCGACTGCGACCTGGTCATCGAGGCGATCGCCGAGCGGATGGACTGGAAGCAGGACCTGTATCGCAGGATCGCCCCGTTTGTTCCAGATCATGCCGTGCTCGCCAGCAATACGTCCGGCCTGGGCATCAATGCCCTGTCCGACGTGCTCCCCGAGCAGTTGCGCCATCGCTTCTGCGGCGTGCATTTCTTCAATCCGCCGCGCTACATGCACCTGGCGGAACTGATCCCGGCCCGCACGACCGATGCCGACGTCCTCCAGGCCCTGGAGGCATTCCTGACCACAGTTCTGGGCAAGGGTGTCGTGTACGCCCGCGATACACCCAACTTCATCGGCAACCGCATTGGCGTGTTCTCGATCCTGGCGACGATGCACCACACCGCCGCGTCGGGACTCGGATTCGACACGGTCGATGCGTTGACGGGGCCGGCAATCGGTCGGCCCAAATCGGCGACGTATCGCACGGCGGATGTCGTCGGACTGGACACGATGGGGCATGTCATCCGGACGATGGCCGACACCTTGCCGGACGACCCATGGCACGCTGGATTCCAGGCTCCGGCCTGGCTGGATGTACTGGTGGCGAAGGGAGCGCTTGGCCAGAAATCCGGTGCCGGCATCTACACCAGGCAGGGCAAGGACATCCTTGTGCTCGACCCGGCGACGGCGAGCTACCGGCCAAGCGCCGCTGACGTCAATCCGGATGTCGCGGCCATCGTGAAGGAGCGCGATCCCGCGAAACGGATGGCTGCCCTGCACGACAGCAGCGACCCGCAGGCCCGCTTCCTCTGGGCCGTCTTCAGGGACCTGTTCCATTACAGCGCCTTCCACCTGGGCGAGATCGCCGACACGGCGCGCGATATCGACCTCGCCATCCGCTGGGGTTATGGCTGGTCGCAGGGACCGTTCGAGACCTGGCAGGCCGCAGGCTGGAAACAGGTTGCCGACTGGATCGCCGAGGACATCGTCGCCGGTGAGGCAATGAGCACGGCACCGCTGCCCGATTGGGTGTTCGACGGGCGCGACGGCGTGCATGGTGCCGAAGGGAGTTTCAGCCCGGCGCGCAATGCCAAGCTGCCGCGCTCGACCCTGGCGGTGTACAAGCGCCAGCGATTCCCGGATCCCGTGCTGGGCGAGCGGTTCGATCCAGGCGAGACCGTTTTCGAAAACGATGGCCTGCGCCTTTGGCATGACGGCGACGGTGTCGCCGTGGCGTCGTTCAAGACCAAGCTGCACACCGTCAACGACCAGGTGATGGACGGGCTGCAGCAGGCCATTGCGATTGCCGAACGGGACTTCACCGCGATGGTGCTGTGGCAGCCCAAGGAGCCATTTTCCGCCGGCGCCGACCTGGCTGGCGCGCTGGGCCTGCTGCAGGCCGGCAACATCGCCGGCTTCGAGTCGATGGTCGCCAACTTCCAGGCCACCAGCCAGCGGATCAAGTACGCACTGGTGCCCGTGGTGGCTGCAGTCCGCGGTCTGGCACTGGGGGGCGGCTGCGAATTCCAGATGCACGCTGCGCGCACCGTGGCCCACCTGGAAAGCTACATCGGCCTGGTCGAAGCCGGCGTGGGGCTGCTGCCTGCCGGCGGCGGCCTGAAGGAATTCGCCGTGCGCGCCTC